>JAJRRR010000186.1 GCA_024279285.1 Planctomycetota bacterium | reverse complement strand
AGCTGTGATCCTGGCGGTTGCGAAATCCGTAAAGTCCCAATTGCCCGGCGTCGTAGCCACTGGCCGCACAGGCCCAGGCCGGAACTGTAATCGGTGGATGCACACTTCGCAGCAGAGCCCAAGCTCCCTGCCGGCCCAATCGTTCTAGCTCCGGCAACTGCCCCCACATCTGCTCCAGCACCTTCGGAGCCAGACAGTCCAGACCCAGGATGAACACACGCTTGCGCACCGCTGGCTTCCTTGCCGGAGGGATTACATCTGTTCCACCACCTCGATGCCCAACAGCTCCAGCCCTTTTCGGATCACTTGGGCCGTCAGATCGCACAGCACCAATCGGGTGTAGCGTGTGGGTCCCTCGGGAGCTTGGAGCACCGGACAAGTTTCATAAAAGGCTGTGAAGCAGGTAGCCAGGTCTTCAAACAAGTAATTGGTCAGCAGATTGGGCCGATAGTCTTGAACCACTTCCTCCAGTGCTTCGGGAAACCGCAGCAGGGTCCAAGCCAGTTGTTGTTCCAGGGGATGCTCCAGCATCGGCTCTTGCGGACTTTCTCGCAGGGCCTGCACATCCACCTGGCCGCGACGCAAGATGCTGCGGATGCGGGCATAGGCGTATTGCATGTAAGTGGCCGTGTTTCCCGTGGTGGACATCATCTTCTCGTAGCTGAAGACATAGTCGCTGGTGCGGTGGTGGGAAAGATCGGCGTATTTGATGGCCCCGATGCCCACGGCTTCGGCCACGCGGCGGCGTTGTTCTGGGGAGAGTTCAGGACCGTGGGGCTTGGCCTCATCGTTTTGGCTCACGATGCGCAGTGCATGCTCCACGGCTTCCTCCAGCAGGCTTTCCAGTCCCACGGTGTCCCCGGCTCGAGTGCGAAACGGCTTGCCATCTGGGCCCAAGATGGTCCCAAAGCTCACATGCGTCAGCTCGGTTTGAAGGAGTTTGGTCAGGGGCGAGCGGCGCCCAAGCTGCTGAAGCCGCTTGGCCCAAAGCCGAGCCGTGGCAAAAAGCTGCTGAAAATGCAGGCTTTGGCGATGATCCACCACATAAAGAATCGCGTCCGGAGCCCAACGCTCCATGCGATACTGAATCGTGGCCAGGTCCGTGGTGGAGTACAGAAACGCTCCATCGCTTTTGCGGATCACAAAGGGGGCTTGCTGATCGGGCAAAAACACGCACACCGCTCCTTGGCTTTCCTGGGCAATGCCCAACTCCAACAACTCTTGCACCACCCCGGGCAGCCGGTCGTGGTAAAAGCTTTCCCCCAGCGTGACATCAAACTGCACGCCCAGGCGACGGTAGATGCGCTGCAAGACTTCCAGACAAGGGGGCATGAACTGCTCCCACAAACGCCGGTTTTCTTCGTCTCCGGCATGCAGCTTGGCGGTTTCTTGCAGGACGAGTTGTTCCAGGTTGGGCCACCGTTGGGCCAGGGAAGCCAACTGGGGATCGTTTTCTACTTGGGCCAGGGTTTCTTGCAGTTGTTGCACTTGGGCCTGGAGCTCTTGCACCTGGGCCTGGAGCCGGCGCAAGTGGCGGCGGTGTTTTTTGGCCTCGGGGCCGGAGGCCGGTTCCGGCTGGTTTTGGAGCTGTTGGAGTTGTTCTTGGGCCAGGACCAGTTGTTTTTCAAGCTGGGGTAGTTGCTGGCGCTTCTGGTGGTAGGTGATGAGTTGGTTGACGAGGCGATAGAGTCGGGCCAGTTCTTCCACGGGGGCTTGTTCCCAGCGTTGGGGATCCCGCAAATGCTTGTACCCAAACAGAATCATCCCAAACTGGGTGCCCCAGTCTCCGATGTGATTGTCCCCAATGACCCGATGGCCCAAAAACTTCAGCACCCGATACAGACAATCCCCGAGGACCGTGGACCGAATGTGGCCCACATGCATCGGCTTGGCCACATTGGGAGCGGAGTAGTCAATGACGATGGTCCTGGGGTGGGCGGTTTGCGGGACACCTAATCGGGGATCGTTTTTCAGGGTCAGCAGTTGCCGTTGCAAAAACTCCACGGCCAGCCGCAGGTTGATAAACCCCGGCCCGGCCACCTCCACCTGGTGGCAAATGTCCTGCACCGGCAAGTGCTCGACGATTTGCTGGGCGATCTGGCGCGGGGGGCGTTTGAGCACCCGGGCCAAAGGCATGGCCAAATTGGCCTGATAGTGGCCGAAGCGTTCCTCTCGGGCCACCACCACATGCTCCGCCCAACGCTGTGGGTCTTCCACGCCCAGGTTCTGCAAAGCCTGGGCAAATCGTTCACGCAACAACTGTAGGATGTTCATGTCAAGATTTGCCTGATCAACACACCGGGGGGCTTGCCCAGCCAGGAAGCCAGCTCCGGCCTGGCTTGGGTGCCGGTGGGAAAGCGTGCCCTTCCCCTTCAGGCTCCCCAAACCCTCGGCGGGACAAAAGGGCGTTCAACAGGCTTTTAATCAAACTCCACCCCCGACGGCGTTGCAACCCCGGTGCGGACGGACCAGGCGGAGGAGCTGGATTGGGGAAACCGGGCCGGAGGACACGGGAAATGGATCCCCTGGCAAGGGATCACCACTGCCCACACCCCCGAAGGATGCTCCAGCTCCCGACGATTAAACGCCCGAGCCCAGCTCATCGCGCTCCAACGCTGGACCTTCACCAACGGCACAAACAGCACCCGAAACCTCACGGGCATATCGCGCCAGCAGCCGGGGGCAAACTCCCCCTGGGGACGCACCACCGCTACCTGATAGTGCTGCTTTGCGGAAAAGCCGTCCGCAGATCGCCAGGCAATCACACTCTCTCTCCTCCAGCTTGGGGGTCCGAACCACAGCGTTTAGAACCGCAATTAGTGTACATATGAACACTATTCAGGGCAAGTATTCCGGCGCAGAATTTCGCCTCTTGGGCGAGCGGGAGCTTTGGCGTGCAAAAGAGATGCATATTGCCGGGTGTTGTTGTCGCGCTTTTGGTGGCGCTGCTGGGGTGCGGAGTTGCCAAAGAGGCTAGCTCCGCTCTTTCCCTGGCAGGCTTTACCAAGGGTGGATCGTTCCGAAGGCTTCTTGCATCAAAGGGGTTATTTTGCTGACGCTTCAGTCAGCCTTGACAACCCTGCGACGGTGCGTATCGTTAAGTACTTGGAGCTTTTTCCATGCCTTGTTGAGAGAGTGCATCATGCCGACGATCAACCAACTGGTCCGTAAAGGTCGCAAAAAGCAGCGTCGTCAAAGCAAATCGCCTGTGTTGGAGGGTTGTCCGCAAAAGCGGGGGGTGTGCTTGCGCGTGCACACCATGACGCCCAAAAAGCCCAACTCCGCCTTGCGCAAAATCGCTCGCGTGCGGCTCTCCAACCGCAAGGAAGTCACCGTGTACATTCCGGGCGAAGGACACAACTTGCAAGAGCACTCGGTGGTTTTGGTGCGAGGGGGCCGGGTGCGGGACTTGCCCGGGGTGCGCTACCAAGTGGTCCGTGGCACCCTGGATGCCGCCGGCGTGGAAGGTCGCCGACGCAGCCGCAGCCGATACGGAACCAAAAAGCCCTAACGCCTTGACGCCTCAAGCCACCACACAAGGGAGAACAGGACCATGGGTCGCATCACCGCAAGTGCTCGCCAACTCAAACCTGACCCGGTGTACGGATCGCTGTTGGCAAGCAAGTTTATCAATTGTCTGATGTGGGACGGCAAGAAAACCGTTGCCCAGAAAATCTTCTATCAGGCCCTGGAAATCATCGGTAAAAAAATCAAAGACAAGCCGCCCATTGAGGTCTTCACCCAGGCGGTGGAGAATGTCAAACCCAACATTGAGGTGCGTTCGCGTCGGGTGGGTGGGGCTGCCTATCAGGTGCCCATGCCGGTGAATCCCAAACGCCAGCAATCCCTGGCGATTCGCTGGATTATTCATGCAGCTCGGGAGAAAAAAGGCCGTCCCATGGCCCAACGCCTGGCCGAAGAGCTCATCGCCGCCTACAACCGCGAAGGAGCCGCCATGGCCCGACGCGAAAATGTCCACCGCATGGCCGAAGCCAACAAAGCCTTTGCCCACTTTGCTTGGTAATCGCCACTTGGCCAGCCGCTTGGGGCTATCCTCCAAGCGGCTTTTGTTTTGCGCAGGAAAATAGCAGGGACTTTGCATCGCCCAAGAATAGCGAACAGTGGCTCATTGCCAGTGAAAAACGAGCCTAAAAGATTGAAAAATCTGTTAGCAAGAAAGACAATCGCAGGTTTTAAGGCATTCAAGAGCATTGGCCTGAGTTTATTTCGGATCAGCCCAGAAAAAGGTTCTTCAGTGTCTCCTGCCTGAAACCATGCCACGAGACATCCACAAGCTGCGCAACATCGGCATCATCGCCCACATCGATGCCGGAAAAACCACGCTCACCGAGCGGATGCTCTACTACTCGGGAGCCATCCACCGGATGGGCGAGGTGGACGAAGGGACGACCGAAACCGACTTTGAAGCCGAAGAGCAGGAGCGCGGTATTACGATCTACTCCGCGTGTGTCACTTTCCGCTGGCGCGATGTGACGGTCAACCTGATTGACACCCCCGGCCATGTGGACTTCACCGCCGAAGTGGAGCGGTCGCTTCGGGTGCTGGATGCCGGCGTGGTGGTCTTCAGTGCCCGGGAAGGCGTTGAGGCCCAAAGCGAAACCGTCTGGCGCCAAGCCGACAAGTATCGTGTGCCCCGAATCGCTTTTATCAACAAAATGGATCGCGAGGGGGCCGATTTTCAGGCCACGGTGGAACAGATCCGTTCCCGACTGGGCGCCCATCCGGTGGTGATCCAGTTGCCTGTGGGTGCCGGGCCTGCTCATGCCGCCGAACCCTTCCGCGCCATCCTGGACCTGATTGGCATGAAGCTGCTCACCTTCACCGAGGAAGAAGTGCAGGTCCAGGAAATCCCCGAGGAGCTTTTGCCTCGGGCTCAGCAGGGCCGAGCCGCCATGCTGGAGCAGCTTTATGACTTCAGCGACGAGCTGATGGAGCGGGCTTTGGCCGAAGAACCCATCCCGGAGGAACTCATCCACCGGGTGCTCCGTCAGGCTACGATCCAGAACCTGGCCGTGCCCGTGCTGTGCGGTTCGGCGTTGAAAAAGATGGGCGTGCAGCCGGTGCTGGATGCTGTGGCCCGTTATCTGCCCAGCCCCGCCGACCTTCCTCCCGTGGAAGGCACGGATCCCAAAGATCCCGATAAAAAGCTTTTTCGCAAAGCCAGCACTGAGGAACCGTTTTGCGGGCTGGTGTTCAAAGTGGTGGTGGACTTGCATGGGGAGATGTACTGGGTTCGGGTTTACTCAGGCCGTCTGGAATCCGGCACTCGCGTGCTCAACCCGGGCAAGAACAAAAAGGAGCTCGTCTCCCAACTGTGGCACATCCAGGCCAAACGCCGCGATCAGGTGCAACAGGTGGAGGCGGGGGACATTGTGGGCGTAATTGGACTGAGGCACTCCATCACCGGGGATACACTTTGCGACCCTCGCCACCCCATCCTGCTGGAGTCCATCCAGTTTCCCGAAACGGTCATTTCCATGGCCATTGAGCCGGAAAGCACCGCGGAGCGCAAAAAACTGGCCCAACGACTGGAACTGCTCCGCCGCCAGGATCCCACCTTTGACGCCCGAGAAGATCCCGAAAGCGGACAGACCATCATTTCGGGCATGGGCGAGTTGCACTTGGAGATCATTCGCAACCGATTGCTTCGGGATTTCAAGCTCAATGTGAAGGTGCACAAGCCCCGGGTCAGCTATCGGGAAACCATTGCCCAGCCCGTGGAAGTCACCGGAACTTGCCAACGCCAACTGGGCGGTCAGAACCTTTGGGCCCAGGTGCGCATCCGTATGGAACCTTCCCAGGGACAAGAGGAGCTGCTGCGGGTGGCTCCCGGCGCCCAGGACCTCCCGGCTCCTTATCTGGCGGCTGTAATTGAGGAACTGACCCAACGCAGCCAAGGCGGGGGGTTGTACGGATTCCCGCTGATCAATGTCAAGGTGACTATTCTTGGGGGAAAAGTGCACGAAACGGACTCCAACGAAACAGCCTTCCGCATCGCTGCGGTGGATGCCTTTGAAAAAGCTCTCCAAGAGGCCGGCACCGTGCTCCTGGAACCCATCATGAAGCTGGAAATCCACACCCCGGAGGAGTGTTTGGGAGATTTCGTCTCCGACTTGCAGCAGCGTCGGGCCACGATCCGCAAGACCGAAGTGCGGGGGGATCGCGTGGTCATCGAAGCCGAAGCTCCTCTGGCCAATTTGTTCGGCTATTCAGGAGCCATGCGCACTTTGAGCCAAGGTCGGGCCACCTACACCATGCAACCCTCCCACTACGGCCCCGCTCCCGAAGAAGTGCTCCAGCGATTCCACTAACCCCAGTGGACCTGCCAGAAGAAGTGCCCTAAAATAGCAAAGGTTGCTTTTCGCTTAGTATGAGTGGGACCAGCAAAGAACTATGAAGGCCATCGTCAAAAGCGGGTTAGTTGCAGTGATTTGGGCACTGGGCGTCTCGGTCGCCGGGGCGTGCCCGTTTTGCCGCGAAGCGGTGGCTGGGGACAGTGTGGCTCAAGGCTACTTCTGGAGCATCTTGTTGATGCTGTTAACCCCTCTTGCCATTCTGGCAGCCTTGGGCACCTACTTCTATCTGCTGGTGCGTAGAAATCCGCCTTCGGCTCTAGAGCTTCCCCCGACAGAAGTTCCTCAAGAGCTGCTGGTGCCCACTCGGAACCAGACTTCATCGGACCAAACGCCTGAGAATACCGAAGCAGAACTGGCCTGCATGGAGAAGTAGCTCGGCCGTGCTGTGCCACTTTGTTCTCATCTAGCAGTGGGCGGATTCTTCACTAGTCTTCGTTGTTTCCTCAGAGGTTGGATGTAGCAGGGTGTTTTGTTCGTCAAGGGGCACGATTTACGGTTTTTAACAGTGGGCCTTTTTGAGATTCTTTGATTGCGTCAGTTGGAAAACTTCAAAACCAAAAGTTTTATAGAAACTCAAACCGACTGAGCCCTTGCCCAGTTCGGCCAATGTGCACTAAGTCACTTTGTGTAGTTTAGAAAAGGATTTGAAGTCAACATAGGGGAAAACTTTTATTTGAAATTTGCATTTGTTAGCGGCACAACTTCCGGACTTGTTCCAGGTCCAACTCCGACACATAGGGGCGTTGGTGGGCAGGCAAGGCTTGGTTGACCGGGGGGAACTGGGCGGCGGCCTGAAGGACCGGTTCTTCCGGTTCCAAGTGGAGCCAGTGGAGGAGTTCTTCCGTCCATCGGCGACGCTCCTGGGGTGAGGCCTGACGCCATCGGTCCAGGTCAAAGTGCCAGCAGCGCTGGGGCTCGGAGTGTAAAAACCGCTGCACTTCATGCCACCGCCGGGCAAACTCCTCGGGAGTCATCTCAGGACAAAAAGTTTGACGCAGCGAACGAAAAGTAGCTACCGGATCACGCAAGCACACAATCCACTGCGAGCCCGGGAAGAGCCTGTGCCACTGGGCCCGTTCCTCCGCATTGGCCGCCATCCACACGGTCCGAATGCCCCAACGGAAGAAGGCGGCTTGCGACTCGCGGCCTGCGGCGCGCAGGGAAGCGCTTGCTCTTGGAGGAAACGCTTCCGCACCGGTCGGCGCCTGTTCTTGCTCGCGCAGGGCGCAAGTCGCAGGGCGCAGGCCGAACTGCAAGTTGCCAGTCGTCCATCGGGCAATAAATTCCTGGCACAGTCGTCGGGTTTCCTCGGGCGGGCTTCCGGCGTAGTGAGCCACGGAAGGCTCACCAGGCAACCGCGGATGCTGGCGATTCATGCGTTGAGCTTCTCGGGCGGCCGCTTCCATCGCTGCGGCCCAACCTAAAAGAATCTCATAATCTAAAACCCACTGACCACTGATCGTCACTTGAGAATGCAAACTCAATGCCCATTGCCACCAGGTAGTGCCCGAACGACCTAAACCACCTACGACGATGGGAGAAGCCAAGAGGTCGGCGTGCGGCGTGCGGCCTGCGACCTGCGTCTTGCGTCTTGCGGCGCTGGGGGATGCGCTTCCTCCGGGATCAAACACCTCAGGGTCAGCAGGCGTCTGTTCTTGCCCGCGCAGGGCGCAGGACGCAGGATGCAAGCCGAAATCTGCCTCGGTGTCAACGCGGACTTGTTTCAGTTTGTTATCCATCTTACTCATAAGCTTTGGTTTCCTTTCACTTTCGGGAGGGACATCCTGCGGGATCACAGAAAGTTGAAAGTGTTCCACTTGGCAGACGAACGGGTTTTGACTGTTTACAAAATTACAAAACAGTTTCCCAGGAGCGAGCAGTTTGGACTTACGGCTCAACTACATCGTGCTGCCCTGTCGGTTCCCACCAACATCGTGGAAGGCTGTGCTAGAAAAAGTAAAACGGAATACCTCAATTTCCTCAACATTGCTTTTGGTTCCCTCCGGGAGCTGGGATACCTCCTTGAGCTTTCGTTCAAGTTGGAGCTTATCTCAGAGAAGCCCTGGGCACATCTCCGGGAACTCTACGACCATTGCGTTCGTTCCTTGAATCGTTTGATCCGCTCCCTTGAAAGTTAACGGCTTGCGGCCTGCGGCGCGTAGGGAAGCGTTTGCTCTTGGGACAAACGCTTCTGCGCCGTCTGGCGCTTGTTCTTGCCCGCGCAGGGCGCAAAGCGCAGGCCGAACTTCAGGCCGTACGCCGCAGGGCGCACGCCGAATTGGTGGCCCAAAACAGTCCCAACGGGCCGTCCTTGAGGATTTTCACATCCCAGTCTTTCAATCTTCCCAAGCGGAGTTTCTCAAACCGCTGCCGGTCGTGATACTCGCCCACAATGTGAACAATCCGATCTAAATTGCAGTTTTCTAAAATGCTAAACTCGCTTCCTTCACAGTCCAGTTTCAAAAGATCAATCCGTGGCATGTCAAAACGCTTCTGGATTTCTTCCAAAGTGATTCGGGGAATCTCAATTTTCCAAGGTCGGTAGTGGGGGCCAGGCTGAGCAAAACGCTCCTCATCCTGTCGCACCACGACCGAGCCTCCCGTGGTGCGACCCTGGTCAAACACGGTATCTAAAAGTCCCAAGGGACCTGATTCGTAAGTGCAAGCCGCCCAAAGGGCTTCAAACCGCCCGGGCCGGAAGTGGGCCAGACGCTTGAGATTCCATTGGAGAATCGGCAGGTTCTTCGGGTTGGCCTCCACGCACACCACCACCCCTTGGGGATGCAGTCGCCAGGTCACCCGACGGGCAAAGGCTCCAATGTGGGCTCCCACATCCACCACATAGCGCACTTGCCCGGGAAGCCGATCCACCTGATAGCAATCCCCCAGCAGCACATCGCGCACCACGACCATGTCCCACTGGTGCCACCGGCGACGCACCCAACAGTTGCCGTCAAAAAGGTAGGGCGTGGAAGGCTTGGAGGGCCGGGAGGCGTGGAGGCGTGAAAGGCCTGAAGGGCGTGGGGGGCGTGGAGGGGATGGAGGGTTGGTCCGGTGGCGCTTCTGCATTCCCACAGGCTTCTCCTCCTTCAAGCCTCCCAAGCCCCCATTCCCCAACCTCTCCCACGCCACTTCCACCACTGCTTCTTCCAGATGTTGATAAATGCGGTATTGATAATGCTTTTCAAAAAATCTCAAGCCTGCTTCCCTTCCCGGAGAGCGTAGGAGTTTTTCGTGATGCACCGGGACCAGGTGGACCACATTGGGAGAGAGTCCATAGAAGTGCAGCGGATGGTGTCGGGTCCAGAGGATCAAAGTGGGCGTGGAGGTGGCCCCGAAGATGTGTCCCGGGCCGGAGTCTATGCCCACGCAAAGCTGAGCTTGGGAAGCCAAAGCGGCCAGCATCTGGCCGTCGGCCCAACTCTGTCCAGACCACAAAGGACACTCCGGACCGGCCAAGACCGCCTCGGGCCACGCTCGGGCCGGGCAGTCCGGCAGCCAGTCCAGCACCACCGGCACCACGCCCCCCTGGGCAAGCTCTTGCACCAGGCGGCGGATGACAAAAGCGGGCACATTCTTTTTGCGACGCGAGCTGGCCCCGCGGAAGTGGATCAACGCCACCGGTCGTCCCCTGCTTGTCTGCTCCAACCACGCCCGAGCTTGTTGAGATTTTTCTTGAGAAATTTCTATCTTGTAGCGACACCATTGCAATTGAGGCTGAATTCTAAATACATTTCTTAAGCACCATTCGGCCTTGGTGGCTGGAGAGTCGGCAAAACACTGGGGACACTCCGGCCACTGTAGAAAGCGGAACAAGTCCCAGGGGGCGGCGTGCGCCTTGCGACCTGCGGCTTGCGGCGCGTAGGGAAGCGTTTGCTTTTGGGACAAACGCTTCTGCGCCCTCTGGCGCTTGTTCTTGCTCGCGCAGGGCGCAAGTCGGGGGGCGCAGGCCGAAATTCCCAAGGGCCACACTCCGGCGGCCAGGCCCTGAAAGAGGCTCTCGGCCCCAGGACGCACCGCCAGATGCACTTCCCACTGGGGACGCAAGTGCTTCAAGTGCTGCAACACCACGGTCCACTGCACACAATCCCCCAGCCCGTGAGGGAACCGGATCAACACTCGGGCACGGCGTGTTCTGGCAAGTGGCAAAGGAGGCTCCGGCCCAGCCCAAGGGTAAGGCACCAGGCGATTGAGCCATTCCTGACGATGTTCGCATCCGCAACCGGGACGCTTGCGGATGCCGATCCATTGGAGGAATCGGGCCACGGTGTCGCCCAATCCCCGATCCGCAGAAAGTCCCCAGAGAGAGGGTCCTTGGGGAGCTTCCTCTTCCCACCACACATCACAGCGTCTCCAGACGCGTTGGGGCGGGAAAGGGCTGGTGGTTTCAAAACCACAGCGGCGACAACGCAGGCGGCCAGAAGCCACCTGCTCAAACTCACACCGGGGACCTTTCAGTTGGGCAAGTAAATCGTGGCCGTGGCGTTGGGCTCCGGACACAACTGCAAACCCTCCGAGTAGTGAGGAAGTACCAGCCCGTGCAGTTGCTCCACCTCCAGGCAATAAGAACCGTCCGACCGGCGAGAGGCTTGTTCCTGAGGAATGGTGCGGCGAAACTCAATAATGGACCTCAAAGCCCGGTCCGAACAACTCTCCCCGTGCCACAAAGTGCCCAAGGTTACATAAACGCTAAAATACCCCAGGATCGAATAGGCGATCTCCAGGCCCACGGTCACTTCCCCAGGCGGCTCTCCGGCTCCGGAGGCCCAGAAGCAACTGCCCACGCAGTCCACAAAATAGGTGCCGCTGAAGTCGGGGCACTTTAAGGGCGGAAGGCCCCCTTGACCGCTACAGGGGGGGAGGCGGTTGCCGGGAATGTGCACATCCACGCGCCAGCTTTCCGGGCCCCATCCGCCACACAGGTAGCGGCAATAGCAACTGAGCACCCAACTTCCCGGCAGTGGAAAGCTCCCTGCTCCACTGACGGAGGAGTCAAGCCGCTGGGGGCAACAGCACGGGTATCCGCCAGTCATGGTCGTTCTGCGGCTTGCGACTTGCGCCCTGCGGCCTGCGGCGCGCAGGGAAGCGCATGCTCTTGGAGGAAACGCTTCCTCGCCGGTCGGCGCTTGTTCTTGCCCGCGCAGGGCGCAGGGCGAACCTCGACATTCCAACTGCCACAGGAGCCACAGTCCGCTTTGGCGATGGAACCAGGCCAGTCCGCGTTTTCCGGGAGTTCCTTCCATGGAGCCCACTACATCATGCACGGTGATCTCCTGCGAAGTTTCTCTCCAGGCAGAACCGTCAAAGTAAAGCACCCGCGCCTGAGCCGAGCCACCCATGCTCAAAGTGGTGGTTAGCTGGACAACTTCGGGGAAAATCGGCACAGGCAGCACAACTTGGGTCTGTCCCGGAATCCCCAATAACCGCCCCTTACCACCACTGAACCAAACTTGTGTATTTTCGTTCATTTTGAAAAAACATAAATGCTAAATCTCAAGATGCATTAAGGCACCCCGAACGAAAACAACTGACTAAAATCCCCCAGAGGATAGGGAGGATTTCCCTGAGTGTCCACCACCCGGATCCAGTACTCTCCCTGGACCGGATCGTCTTTGAAACAGTGATTCCAACCTGCAGGAGTGCCGTCTTTGAGAAATCGGGCAGTTTGCAAGAAGTGGTATTCCACCTTCCAGAACCCGCCCAGTTGGAAAAAGTGAAACTCTCTTTTGATTTTTGCTCCAACAAAAAGAACCGTTTCGGGAGGATTGTTCATAAAAACCGAGGCATTTACATGCCCCCGCAGATGGCGGATGGCGTCCCAAGGCGGATAGGCAACCCGATGCCAAGTGAGCTTTATCAGAGTGTTGGGCACTACCAGACCAGGAGCATTGTCAGCCAGCAAAGGAGTCTCTTGTCCCGGGAGATCCCACCTCCAAATCCGTGCGGCAGTGGCTACATATTCGAGGGAGAAAGTGCTTTCATAAGTCAGATAGGTCCCCTTGGGAATCTTGGGAAGCTTTGTTGAGATTTTGACATCTTTTTCAAAGGGGTTGCCGTACCAGACTGTAACATGAGCCCCCGATTGATCATATCGGTTCAGATCCCGATCCGACTGGAAAAACGATTGCAGGTCAGGCAAAGCCGGTTCAAAGGGTTTGATCTCTACGCGCTCAACCACCAGGTTGGGCATACCTGGAAATGGCTGCGGCTCTCGAAAAACCCATTGATCGCCGACAAGCTGGTATTCCCCTACCAGTTCTCGCACAAAAGAAGGCCACCGGTCCCAAGAGACCCGAAAGAAGCGCACCGCCGTGGTGCCTTCCTGAGTTACCGTCAAACGCGGAGACCCTGCAAGTTCTTCAATCATTTTTATCCAAACATCAAGGACCCCAGTTGGGACGACTCCAATTCCCGATACCAACAAATTCAACTTCTACAAGATCAGGTGCCCCGGTTTCCCGGGATTTGGAAGTCTTGCAGCTAGTGATAATGGCATTTATAGTGAAAAACCTGACATTATCCATGTATAGCTTGAGAATGACCTGGCTTCCAGGAAAAACTTTTCCCAAAAGATCGTACTCTGTATTGAGAATAAGCTTGCATACTCCTAGGATTTGAGGTTCTAATATCAATAATTTTCCATTGGGACCAGTGGCGGAAGACCGATATGTCTTGAATTGCACTTGTTCCTTTACCTGCCATGCAACCAGGTCCCAGGCGATCGCGTCATCTATCGCAAGCTTCCCCCGATTTCCGGCTAGGATTGCCATTTTTCATAAAATCGCTTAGAGTGATACACCAATCAAAACGATGCGATAAGAAATAGTGTTAGGGCCCGAATTGTTGATCACCAGGATTTGATTTCCTGTAGAAACATTCCACCCTGTGGAGGGATTGCACATATTTAGGTAGGCTTGTGGACCGACGACGACTTTTGCACTGCTGATTCCCCCAAAGGGGGATGTCCAGGCGTTGGCTGCTCCGGCAGGTCCTACTTCCAGATCGTCTCCACTTCCAGAATTCAGATTTACAACAAACAAGACTTTGACTTGCGCAAATTGTACGGTGCGGTTGCCTCCCAGGCGCGTTTGATTCAAGCCCAGCAGATCAAGCAAGTCATTGCTTCCTGAAGCAAGAGATCTTTCATCGTACCAAATCTCATCAGCAAAGAAGTTGGTCCCGCCGGTGGAGAGAGTGGTGGATGTGCGCACGCTGGCCGAGTCGCTTTGTGCGCCAAATGCCGTGGACTCGGAGACAATCCACTCAACCACGGAGCTGGCATCCACAGAAAAACCCATCGTTTCACCACCTATGTGCTGGCACTAAACACGGCAAGACCGGAGAAAATCAACCGTTCCTTCCAAAACCAGTCCTCGGTTCGCTCGTCCTGACATTCCAAAAAGCGAAGCCACAGGGCTTCTTCGGACCCTGTGGAAAAGGTTTGCTGGTGATATTCGGTGCGAATTATCTGTCCCACAGAGCGGGCCTGCTCAAATGTCTTGGCAGCAATTTCCCAAATCACTCGGATTCTATAAACCAAATTATGCGAGGTTTGTACAACAGTATCCTCCCGATTAACATTAAGCGAAACGCACGGTAGTTGAGCTTCCGGCTGGGCAGCTCCCGTAAATACTCGATCCACAGGAACCAGGGAGCTGAGTGCAACGGAATTTGCCCAATGATTGCGCAGGGCTTGTTCAAGGTCCATAGCATGCGCCTGCTGCTGAAGGATTCAAGGAGGTTATGGAATAACGGTGTCTAAAGACTGAAGCAAGCCATAACGCGAAAAGCGTTGTTTCCGTGTTCCAAGGGACGAACTTCTCTTACCCGAAAAGGACGCCCGATTTCGTCTATAATCTTCCAGTAGGGAGAAACAGAATAATCGGACGGAATACGAAACTCATAAAGAAGCTCAGCAAAGGGAAAAGATGTTCGCCGAATATACCTGTTTAACCGAGCCGAGGCGGAAACGCCCGAGGCCACAGTTTGCCAACTTTCCTGAGGAGCCCCAAATGCGTCCTTGATCCATTGAGGGCGTTGGAGGGTAAGACTGGTGGAGTAAAACACTTGATAGTCGGTTGAGGCCCCGATGCGCCATGCTCCTCGGGAATCCAGATCTTCTACGGATTCAATTTTCCATTCATAATTGGTACTTCGCAGCGTAGCTCCCAACTGGGGGCGCGTTGGCAGCTCTCTTTTGTTAACTACCCACCGCACTTCCCAATGAGTGAGGCCATCGTTGCTTAGCAAATATTCTTTGGAGTGTTGTAACAAAGCGCCGTTCAAGGTGGTAGCATTGCCATTCAAATCGATGTATTCCAGGTGTCGAGCAAAATCTGTGATTTGAGAAAAATCTGAGGATATGTCCCAAGCGGAAATCATGAGGTTTCTCCTTGGGTGTGCAGCTCTTGAGGTTCCAACGCACGCAGCCGTTCCTCACACCAGGAGATTGCCGCCTGCAACTGTTGCAAGTAGTTGCTCCAGTCCACACGCTGGCCTTCAATCGTGTAAGAAGGCTTAGGATTGGCGGTGATTTGTTTCATCAGCTCTAAGAGCTGACTGCGAATCTGTTTCAGAGTAGCGATGTCGTCGTTCATTCCTTGCCCCTTGTATGTCGAGTAGGAGAGGCGATTTTCTCAATCACAGGTTGATGGTCTGTTTGAAGTATTCCCCGAGTTTGACAATATATTTTCCAGGCTTCCTGTTCGTTGGTGGCTTTGATTTCCAAGGTGGTTTCAAAGGGAAGAGAAATGCGAAAAAGTTGTTCAGATTGAGATGAAGAAGTTTTGGGACCGTTATTTTTCTTGCGCCTCATGGATGTCCTCCTTAAGGCGTGTTTTTGATCACATAGCGAGGGTTAAGGACCGCCGGAGTTCCGCGTTCGCTGGCTTTGAAGCGGATGAGGATGTCGTGGGTGAATTCGGCCTCGCTGCCGCGAGGGGCTTGAGTGACGGTGATGGGCCAGTTTTCCATGTAGGCAAAGGCTTTGGAAAAGTCGCCCAGGAACCACCACCCTTGGGCTTCTGCGTTGGGCACGCCCGAGGCTTCAATGCGCCGCAGCAGTTGTCGGCTGACTACCACACGATATTGATCGCGGAAAGGATTCTCCATCACCGTCAGCACCGAGCCGTCGGTGTGGCGTAGCTCCAGGGCCTGAAACACTTTGGCTGCCGCGTGCCGAAGCGAAGGAGGAATCAACACCGTGGTGGCTTCCACCAGCACCGGCTCTCCGGTGGCCGGATCGACCATTTTAGCAAGCAAGGCTTCAGCTTTGTCTGCGTTGGAGTAGGAATTGAGAGGGTTGTTCGTGGCCCAGTTGACCCAGGGACCTGAAGTCAAGTAGGTGTTGTAAGTGGTGCCTTTCCACTTGAAAGTGTTCACGGCTCCGATGACGGTGTCAATGATTCGCTTTTCTTTATTCAGTCCCAGGGCTTGGCCAACTTCCGAAGCCCGCTGAAGAACCAAGTGAGTGCGATCAAAGAAGATGGCTTCCCGGGTCACCGGCACGATAAAACCGTGTTTAGTCGTAGGCGGAGTCTCAATATAGTCTTCGCCGAAGCCGTAAGTCGGATAAGGCATTCCAGGAGGAATCTCCTCGGCATAGTCTCCCAAGGAGGGCACTCCAGGGATTTTTTCTCCGTCCAGTCGGGTCCGAATGGTTTGCACCAGCCGCGAAACCACAAAAGTCTCGTGTCGGAATCCTTCCAGGATTTTTTGAGAAATCAGCTCTCCCGTGATGTTGCGAAACGCCGTAACATCGACTCCATCAAAGGAGTCTTCCAGCAAGTGGACCGAGTCGCTACGCGGATCCAGCAAGCGGACCCAATCACGCCCACAAAACTGTTCGGCCAGATCACGGAGGCTGAAATCCTCCGGCTTGAGATGGCCTTGTTCCAAAGCTTCTCGCAGGTGGGCATAAGTGGCTTTAGGACCGTCCAATTCAAAGCGGCGCTTCAGCTCCTTGGCTTTCACAAGTGCCACGGCAAGATCTCCTCGAATAGAGTCATTTGTTTTGAGACGGGAAACCTAGACCGATGGTTAATGTTTTTCTAAGCGAATTTAGTTATTGTTCCCGACCAAGGCTCTCCAGTTGCTACCATCGCAATAGACCAAAGCGGTTTGGTTTTGAGATACGGTGCACACGGTGGCACCGGAGGGGGATTTGATCATCAGGTTTTCTGCGGCATCGGCAGCGTTGTGGATCAGAAAGTCAATTCCGGGTGAAGATCCTTCAGGCGGCAAAGTGATGTTGCGTCCCATACCACCGGGATCCAAAACCTGAATTCGGGGAGCGTCGGCTGTTAGAGATTTGTCGGCGGTCAAAGTCTCCACATTGGACTTTTGGCGCTGTTCCAATCTGGTCAGTTGCAACAGGGAGCTGGGACGACCAATCAGCCGGACTTTGACTTGAGTGGTAGGAGAGTCATAGTTTTGGGTCACAAAGCCGATGGCCAATTCGGGCCGTGAGCAGGCGGCTACCTTCTGGTCTTCCAGAGTGTTGGCGCCGCTTTGAGGTGCTGGAGTGACCAGATCACCCAGCTTCCAGGTGGAGGCAGGACAATCCATCTGAAACACTCCGTCTGCGGCAACCCGGACAAGCTGCCCTGATTGCCCTGTGGTGGCCTGCATTGCCACGCCAACATACATCGTTGCAAATAACGCTTGATTGGCACTGGCCGAACCTTGATCTGCCAAGGCCGAAGCCGGCTTGAGAGAGCCATTTTCTAAATAAACCAGATCTCCAATCTCAACTTCTACTCCAGAGGCAACCGGTGCCACAATGTGGCTAACATCTGTGTGGCGAAGT
>JAJRRR010000185.1 GCA_024279285.1 Planctomycetota bacterium | reverse complement strand
GCATATTGGGAATCAAACGCCCAGAGCTTCCAGAAGTGCCAAAAGATCCCGAACACGGCGGCCGCCACAGCAGCCACGGCCAGCACCAAAGCAAGGTCCCAAGCCACCATGGCGGCGGCACTTCCCAGCAGCAAGCGTTCCAGGCCGGCTTTGCTTCCGGTGGTGGTCTGGTTTTGAACGATGCGACTGAGTACCACCCCAAGTCCATAAAACACGCTCAGCACCAGTCCCAGGGCGGCATCGGATCGGACACGGGTCCAGCGCACCAGGGCCGCCACGGTGGCCGCCCCCAACATCCCAGTGGCCAAAGCTCCCAAGCTGATCCAGCCCGGGTGGCGATGACCCAACAACAAAAACGCCAAACACACGCCAGGCAAAGTGGCATGAGCCACCGTATCGCCCAACAGCACTTGGCGTCGCAAAAAGGCAAAAGTGCCCACCAACGCGCACAGTGCTCCCAACGCCCCCGAGCCGGCCACCACCAACACGGTGTTGTAGGTCCACATGGAATCAGGGAGTTTTTTGGCGTTGTTGGATGGCTTGGGCCACTTGTTCCAAGGCGGCTAAGCGACCCCCGTAAGTGAGTTGCAAGTTTTCCGAAGTGAACACTTCCTGCACCGGCCCAAATGCCACCACCCGTGTGTTGAGCAACAAAGCGTATTCAAAGTGTTCCGGCACCATGCGCAGATCGTGGTGCACCACCAGCAGGGTTTTCCCTTGCTGACGAAGCTGATCAAACAGGTCAAAGACCACTCGGGTGGTGGTGGCATCCACTCCGGCCAGAGGTTCGTCCATGAGATAGACTTGGGCTTTTTGGGCCAGGGCTCGGGCCAGAAAGGTACGCTGTTGCTGTCCTCCGGAGAGTTGTCCGATGGGCCGATGAGCGACGGACTCCAGGCCCATTCGGGCGATGCACTCCTGGGCCAGTTGGCGCTCCAGAGCCCCAGGCCGACGGAACCAGCCCAAGTGGGCATAGGTGCCCATCAACACCACATCCTCCACCGTGACCGGAAAGTCCCAGTCCACGCTTTCCCTCTGGGGGACATAGGCCACCTGGGTTCGCACTTGCTCCAGTGGTTGGCCCCAGAAACGCACCGATCCGGAAGCCAAGGGCACCAGCCCCAGCAGGGCTTTCAACAGCGTGCTTTTGCCGGCTCCGTTGGGTCCCACAATAGCCACCAGAGCCGGCCGAGGAAGCACAAAGTCCACATTCCACAACACGGTGCGACGGTGATAGGCCACCGTCACATCGTGCACATCCAACACGGCTTCCGAGGCTTGTTGCATGGCAGGGGGTGTGTTGGGGGAGCTTTGGGATTTCAGCATGGTTATTTAAGGGCTTCTGCGATGGTTTGGACATTGTGGCGAACCATCCCCTCGTAGGTTTCGGCGCCTGAGCCGGGGGGACCCAGGGAGTCGGAGTACAGCTCTCCGCCGATACGCAAGGAGTGTCCTCGAGCTTGGCAACCAGCCACGATCGCGTGCACATTCCGCTCCGGAACGCTGCTTTCGACGAAAATGGCCGGAATTCCTCGACGAACGATCAGCTCCACCAGGCGATTGATGTCGGCCAAGGCCGGTTCGGCATCCGTGCTGATTCCCTGAATACCCAACACCTCCACCTCATAGGCCCGACCAAAGTAAGCAAAGGCGTCGTGAGCCGTAATCAATACGCGGCGCTGAGCTGGCACCTGAGAGAGCCGACGACGGCAGTAACGATCCAAGTGTTCAAGTCGCCGGATGAGCTGCTCCCCACGCTGACGCAGGGTCGAGCTGTGTTGGGGAAAGAGCCGCTGCAACTGTTCCACCACCCCCGGAACCGTGCGGCTCCACAACCGGACATCAAACCACACATGAGGGTCGTACTCTTGTGGTCCCACGCGGATAAGCTCTCCCGGGCAGGTGCGTCGGAGCCACTGGCCCAGACTCATCACGGGCCGCTCTTGGGCTAGGTGTTCCAGGAGCTGAGCCATTTTCCCTTCCAGGTGCAGTCCGTTGTAGAAGACTCCAGCAGCCCAGCTTAGTTGGGCTACATCGCCGGGGCTGGGGCGGTACAGATGGGGGTCCACCCCAGGGCCCATGAGCGAAACCACCCGGGCCACCTCCCCGGCCACCTGCCGCACCAAGTCCGCCACGATGTTGGTCGTGCAGACCAGCAGCGGCTCGTCGGCAGGATGGAAGCTCCACCCGGGGGAGTTGCACCCGGCGCAAAGGGCTCCCAAGCCCCCCCACAAAAACCTTCGCCGCGAAAATCGCCCGATTTGCTTCTGCATGAGTGAACAACAGACGGCTTTTCCCAAGCTTTTGGCAGAGCCGGGAGCAAGGCAGTCGTGGTGCCTAAGGACCAGGGTCCGACCCGGACCACCCGCAGTGGACCAGCTCCCGACCTGGAGAGAGCACGGGAATCTGTTTTTGCTATATCAAAAAATACATTTTGGCAACACAAAATACAACCCGGTTTCTCGGCGAGTGAACTCTTGGCGCGTGAAGTAGTCCCCGGCAGGGATAATCTTGGGTTCTAAGCAAAACGGCTCTGAGAGAGCAAAGCTGGCCAGCGGCCACATAAGAGGCCGGGGATATTCGGCCAAGCCAGAGAGGAGAAAATCCAGAACCAAAGGGAGTTTGCTTGCTGAGGCCGGTGGCACTGGGGCACAATGGGAACAGGGCGACTCGTCCCGACCCCTTCCCATGCCCTTCCGTCTGGCACAGGGGGCCAAGTGATGCGGGTGGGATACCAATGCCGGTGCGGGACCGTGATAGAGGTGGACCCCGGCACCGTGGGCCGGGTGGTGCGGTGTCCGGTGTGTGGAAAGAAAATCCCGCGCCGCGTCTTCCAAGGCCCTCAAGCCCGTCCCGTGCTGGACACTCCGGCTGGGACACCTTCTTCGGCTCAACAACCGCCTCCGGAGTTTTTCACCACCGCGGCATCCTCTTCCGCTTCCGAGATCCCTTGGGGCTGGGTGACGGCGGCCGGAGCGGTGTTGGTCGTGATGTTTTGTTTGATTTCGGTTTTGGCCGCCTGGGCCCGACTGGTGGCCTTGGTGCACCAAATCCCCCAAGCAGTGAGGGCCATGGACCCTTACAAAAAACCTTCTCCTGCAACGGGGAAAGAGCCTGCTAGGGAGCCTTCAGAGGGTGGGGCTTCCCCGAAGGCAGCACTTCCTTCTCCGGGGGCCACCTCGTCCCCTTCCATTCCCTCGGCCCAGCCGCCCAAGCTGACGCCCCCGGAAAAACCTGCTCCTGAAACTGGCCCCAGTCCGCAGCCTTTCCCTCATCCGGCTCCGGCACCCAAGCCGGGAGAGCGACCAGGGGCCAAGCCTCCCACTCCAGAACCCCCGGCAGCGCAGGCTCCCCCTGCCAAACGCCCCTTTCGGCCAGCCATCTCCTGGCGACGCGTCAACGACCCACGAGGGGGATATGAAATACTGTTTCCCCAGGGCAATCTCACTTCTCACCGCATTTCGGCTCCGCATGGGGATCTTTTTGCCCGGGTGGCATTGACCGCTTGGGGAGATTTTCAAGTCATGTACACGGACTTTCCGCCAGATCTGGGGGTGCGGAGCATGGCCGATGTGCAGCGGGTGTTGGGGGGTTTTTTGGAGGAGCTTTACGGGCCGGTGCAAGGGCCCCTTCGGTCCCTGCGATTACACGGATTTGTGGGAGTGGAACTGCGCTTTGCCAAACAAAAGGAACAGACCGTGGCGAGGCTTTATCTGGTCCGGCGGCGACTCTATCTGCTCTCTTGCACCGCCGCCGCGTTAGACCCCGGGGTGTGCCAACGGTTCCTGGAATCGTTTGACCTTCCTTGGGCCAGAAGGAGGTAAGTCAAGCAAAGTTTGCTTTTGCTTGTTCTTGGGCGTGTTTAAAATAAATCCTTGGTTCCCTTGGGCTGGTCCACCTCGGGAAAGCACATCCGAAGAGAACAACAAGTCTGGCAAAAGGGGGAGTGGAGATGCTATCCGTTCAAGAGGTTCTGCGCAGCAAGGGCACTCAGGTGTATTCGGTTCCGGCTTCGGCCACGGTGCTGGAGGCCACGCGCATGATGAACGAGCACGGGATCGGGGCCGTGGTGGTGATGGAAGGGGAGCGTGTGGTGGGGATTTTCACCGAGCGGGATGTGCTCCGCCGCGTGGTGGCTCAGGAACGCCAGCCTTCCCAGGTGCTGGTGCGAGAAGTGATGACCCGAGAGGTGGTCTGCTGCTCCCCGAAAACTTCCCTGGACGAAGCCCGAAGCGTGATGAAACACCGACGCATCCGCCATCTGCCGGTGCTCAACGGCGATGGCTCTTTGGCCGGAATGATTTCCATCGGCGATCTGAACGCCTATCACGCCGACAGTCAGGAAACCACCATCCATCTGTTGCACGAGTATCTGTACGGACGCACCTGACTCTCCCCCGCTTGCGGTTCCTCGCTTACACTGCTGAAGAAACTCTTGGGTTTGAGGAGCCGCCATGCGTATCGTGTTGTGTTATCCGGTCCAGCCGCGACATGTGGAGCAGATCCGTGCTGTGGCGCCGGAGGCCGAAGTTATCGACGCTGGTCAGGCCCGAGTGGCCCAAGAGCTCCCCGAAGCCGACATCCTGTGCGGCCATGTAAAAGTGCCGGTGCCCTGGGAAGAAGTGGTGCGACGGGGACGGCTCAAGTGGATTCAATCTTCGGCAGCCGGACTGGACCACTGCTTGGTGCCAGTGGTGGTGGACTCGTCCATTGTGGTCACCAGTGCCTCGGGCGTTCTGGCCGATCAGGTGGCCGAACACGCCTTGATGTTGCTGGGAGCGTTGCATCGCAACCTGTGGACTTTTTTCCATGCCCAGCAAAAGCGGCAATATGTCCGCCAGCCTACCCGCGACCTGCACCACTCCACCGTAGGGATCGTGGGCTTGGGCGGGGTGGGCCGACGGTTGGTGGAGTTGTTGCGGCCTTATCGGGTGCGGATTCTGGCCACGGATTATTTTCCGCAAGATCCCCCACCGGGCGTGCAGCGCGTGCTGTCCCCAGAGGGGATTTGGGAACTGGCTCCTCAGGTGGATTCGCTCGTTTTAGCTGCTCCTTTGACCCCCCAGACCCGGGGCATGGTCAACCGCCGGTTGTTGGAACAGTTCAAGCCGGGAGCGTTTCTGGTCAATGTGGCCCGAGGCCCCCTGGTGGTGGAACGCGATCTGGTTCAGGCTCTGCAAAGCGGTCACTTGGGCGGAGCCGCGTTGGATGTGGCTCCTCAGGAACCCCTGCCTCCGGAAAGCCCTTTGTGGCAGGCTCCCCGACTGATCATCACTCCCCATGTGGCCGGGCAAAGTGCCCGACGCATCGACGAAATGACCCGGCTGTTCTGCGAAAACCTGCGACGCTTCCTGTGCGGAGAACCGTTGATTAATCTCGTGGACAAGCACCTGGGCTTCCCTCGGCCTGAACACCGAAACTACGAACAATGGCGCTGGGGAAAGCAGGCCGGATGAAGCTGAGCCGCTTGTTTTACTCCATCAACCAAACCCCCAAAACAGTATCCCCTGGAGGGCAAAATCTAAAACCAACATGGCCCCCGAAACTACCCCGGCCAGATCTTCCCTGAGGCTGTGGCAGATCCGAGTGCCCGGCCCACGGTTCCCTGCTCAACGCGCTGGCGAAGTTCCACGGCAGTCAAGGGTCCGCTTTCCCCGCCCTGCGCGTTGCGCAGGTACCACACCGCACTAGGATAGGCTTGCTCGGCACTCCCCGTCGGGCTCCTTCAGTTTGTGGAAAGTTTCTGCCCCGGGAAGGTTCCCTTTTGCTCCACTTGGGAAGCAGTTTATATGATGGGATGGGTTTCGTGTGCCACATTGGGGAGTTTTTCGGTCATGGGCGAAAAGACCCTGGATGTGTACCGCGACTGGCTGGGGATCAAGGACACCAATCGGCCGCTGAATTATTACCAGCTTTTGCGGTTGAAGATGTTTGAAGACGATGTGGCCAAGATCCGCCAGCACTATCGCAAACTCAATGCCCATGTTCGCAAGTTCGCCACCGGACAGTATTGGGAGGAGTCGCAGCGATTGCTCAACGAGCTGGCTCGGGCCATGCTCACCCTGACGGATCAGAAACGCAAGGCCGAGTACGACGCCAGCTTGGGTCGCAAAGACGCGGGACCTGCCGGACGACGCACCTTGGAACAAATCCTGGTGGCCCAAGGCGTGCTCACCTCCGAACAACTGCAAAAGGCGCGCAACTATGCGATGGTCGTTGGGGTGGAGGTGCGCGATGCCATTTGCCAGCAAAAGCTGGCTTCCCAGGAAGAAGTGATGCAAGCCTATGCCGAAGCCGAAGGCTTGCCCTATTTGAATTTGAAAGAAATCCAACTGGACGAAAAACTGCTGGAAAGCTTTCCGGCCCTGATTGCTCGCCAGCACTCTTGCGTGCCGGTGCTGGTGGACGAACAGGACCTGATCGTGGCCTCGCCCAATCCCCTGGCGCCGGAGGTGGAGGAGGAGTTGCGATTGCGACTAGGGGTGCGGGTGCGCGTGGCCATCTGCACTCCCACGGCGGTGAACGAAGTGATTCAAAAATACTTTCCCAAGGAAAAAGCCCAGGCCGAACTGGCCGGCCGGGGCACGGCCTCCTCGGCGGCAGCTACAGCTCGTCCTCAACCTGTTCGGGCCAGGAAAGAGCAGCTTCAGCAGATGCCCTGGCAAGTGGTTCTGCTGGTGGGAGCTGTGGTCTTTGCCGCTACTTCGCTTTATCGGTCTTTGATTCAAGGGACGAGTTATTGGGAAGCCGTCTGGCCGGCGGCGTTGTTGGGCGGGGCAGCCGCCGGAATTACTTTTCTGGTGCTGTGGCTGAAGAAATAGCTGCTGAAGAAGGTCCATCAGGTTTTAAGGCTACATCGGCAGGGAAGATCTGTTCCAGCTCCGGATGATACCAGTGCACCTTGTTGCGTCCGGCAGCTTTGGAGCGATACAGGGCTTGGTCAGCCCAGCGGAGAATGGTCTCCGAAGTGATTTCCTCGGAGGGTTCTGCCGGAGGGCCTGCCACGCCGATGGAGAAAGTGATGGCCACCGTCTCGGAGATTCCTGAGAGTTCAAACGGGGTGACGGCCACCTCTTGGCGGATTCGTTCAGCCACCTCCACGGCTTGTTGGAGCGAGACTTCGGGCAGGATCAACGCGAACTCATCTCCGCCATATCGGGCGACAAAGTCCTCCTGGCGCACTGAGCGGCGGAGGAACTGGGCCACCTGGCTGACCACTTGATCCCCGGCCGGATGGCCATGGGTGTCGTTGATCCACTTGAAGTGGTCCACATCGGCCAGCACCAGGGCAAAGCTCTTTTGTTCCCGACGCCATTGGGCCAGGGCAAACTGGAGCATCTCGTCAAAGGCGCGGCGATTGCCCACGCCGGACAGGGGATCGGTTCGGGCCAGGCGTCGGGTACGATCAATTTCCTGGGCCTGTTGCTCCATGCGCATTTGGGCGTACTGCAGATCGTCTTCCAGCTTCCGATTGGCTCGGATCACGGCGGCCACTTCGCGCAGCAGGAGCTGTTGGGCCTGACCCAACTCCCCTTCCAGCTCCAGTTGCACGATGTGCTGACCTACCTCCTGAATCTCAGCCGTGTGAACATCCACATCGTGGCTTAGTTCCTGACTAGCCTTGAGGAGCTCACCGAGCACTTGCAGCGTGCGGGCTCTTTCTCGGGTGGCCAGTTGGCGTTCGTGGTTGGCTCGGGTGGTAAAGCCCAAATAGAATCCTACTCCTAGCCCCACTGCGATGCTGGCCAGCACCCAAGGCAACACATAATACAAAGTCCAGCTCACCTTGGGTCCTTTCGGCTAAAGGAACGAGGGTGTGTTGCTCAAGCCGCCAGGAAGTTGCCCAGTTGGGGGATTCCGGGGGCCGGGAAGGCCGGCCTCTGAAAATATAATACTTCAAAAAAACCCAGAGCCCCGGTCAGGGTGTAACAATCCTCGGGGATTTTTCGCTTCCGCTGGGGGGAGGGGTTTTCCCGCGTTCCACGAATGCCAGCCGCAACTGATACAAAGCGTTTTGCAGTTGTTGGGATTCTTCCGGGGAGAGATTCCCTCGGGTCTTTTCTTCCAGCATGGCCAGGGTGTCAATCAGGTGGCGAGCCAGGTTGGGACGAAACTGCACCTTCCCGCTGACCGGATCCGGAGCCGAGCCCAAGGCCACCAACGCCTGCGAAACCAGCACCGAGATGTGATAGGCGAAAGTGGGCTGAGGCAAAGGTGGATCGGCCACAGGGGTGTCGCTAGAGGCTTGTTTTTCGGCCTCAACTTGGGCTTTCCACGCCTCGTCCACTCGCTTCTCCACCGGCTTCTCCCCCATGTCGCTGCCTCCGGGAAGCCTATAGACCCTGGGTACAATTCCCAGTATCGTACCCTCCAAAGCTCGCTTTCCTCCTATATCCTACGAACCTGGCACGCAGGGCGTAAAGCCTGGGCGGCCAGAGGATCCTTTTTTGGCATTTGGCAACGATGCCCAAACGCACCTTGCGAATGGTCATTGCCTACGACGGCACGGAGTTTTGTGGCTGGCAACGCCAGCCCGGACGACGCACCGTGCAAGGGGAGCTGGAGCGTGCGTTGCAACAAGTGACCACCGCACGCGTGCGTACCTTTGCCAGCGGGCGGACCGATTCGGGAGTGCACGCCTTGGGCCAGTTGGTCAGTTTCAAAACGACCTCGCATCTTAGCCCTGAGGTGCTTCATCGGGCACTCAACGCCCTGGTGCCCGATGACATCGTCGTGCTGACCGTGGAGGAGACCACTGCCGGGTTCAATGCCATCAACCACGCCTTGACCAAGCGTTATCGGTATGTACTTCACGACGGACCACTTCGGGATGTGTTCAGCAGGCGCTATTGCTGGAAGCTGTGGCATCGACTGGACGAACAGCGCATGGCCCAGGCCGCCCAAGTGCTGGTCGGAACCCACGACTTTGCCAGCTTCCAGTCCAAAGGTTCTCCTCGCCAGTCCACCGTGCGTACCGTGGTGGACTTGCAGGTGCGCCGCGTGGAAGGCGGGGACCTGGTGTTCGTGGAAGTGGAGGCGGATGGGTTCCTCTATCACATGGTGCGGATCATCGTAGGCACGCTGGTGGCGGTGGGGACCGGGCAGCGACCGGCCGAGTGGGTGGGCGAGGTGCTTCAAGCTCGGGATCGCAAGCAAGCCGGCATCACGGCTCCGGCTCAGGGGCTGTTCATGTTGGCCGTGCGCCTCCCCCCCCAGCACGACAGTCCCCAAATCCGCCAGGCGTTTGAGCGTCAGGCGCAGCGACCGCTGGTGCCGCCGGGACTTTGGACGCTTGTGCCCCCTTGAGCCGACCTCTCCCCTTTGGCCTGCGTATAATGATATCCCCACACCAAACTCCCAAAACCCAAGACCCAAGACCCAGGACCCAACATGATTTGCGTCAGCATTGGTCGTGGACGGCATCGGATGTTTCGGGCCGAGATGGAGCACCTGGCCGAAAAAGGGGCTCAACTGCTGGAACTACGCTTGGACTATCTGAAAACCCGAGTCAATCTTTCTCGGCTGATTGACAACCGGCCTTGTCCGGTGATTATCACGGTGCGGCGTCCTCAGGACGGGGGGCGCTTCAACGGCACCGAAGAACAGCGCCGCATTCTGCTGCGCAGCGCCATCGTGGCGCAGGTGGAGTATGTAGACCTGGAGGAAGACACCGCAGCTGCTATCCCCCGGTTTGGAAAGACCAAACGCATCATCAGCTATCACGACTTCCGGCGCACTCCCGAAGACCTGGAAGAAATCCATGCCCGATTGGCCGCCCTGGACGCCGACATCGTCAAAATCGCCACCATGGCCAACCGCCCTCACGACAATGTCCGCATGCTTCAGTTGGTCAAGAACGCCAATGTGCCCACGGTGGGGATTTGCATGGGGGACATTGGCATCCCCTCGCGCGTGTTGGCCGGCAAATTTGGGGCACCGTTCACCTATGCCACTTTCCATCACGAGCGGGCATTGGCTCCCGGACAGCTCAGTTTTGATGAAATGAGGGATGTCTATCACTACGATGAGATTCGCCCCGATACGGAGGTCTATGGCGTGATTGCCGATCCGGTGGGCCACAGCCTCAGTCCGCTGATTCACAATGTGGCCTTCCGGGCCTTGGGGCTGAACAAGGTTTACTTGCCGTTTCGTGTC
>JAJRRR010000184.1 GCA_024279285.1 Planctomycetota bacterium | reverse complement strand
CCTAGCAGATCGCGGGCCACAGGGCCCCAGGCCCTTCGGGCTCCAGGTTCGCTGCGCGATTGGCTCATGGCTTTGCGGAATCTACAAGTGGGAGGAATCGTCCTGAGGGTAGTTTTCTTGCTCCAAAGCCCCCAAAGCGGCTGCCAACAGAGTGTCTTCGGTCCACTGTTGAGCAGGCCGTGGGGCCGAAAGCCGACCCCGATACATCACTGCTATCCGATCACACACCGCCAACAACTCTTGCAAATACGAGGAGACAAACACCACGGCTTTGCCCTCTGCGGCCAGTTGGCCCATCCAGCGGTAAAGCTCTGCTTTGGTGGCCACATCAATTCCCCGGGTAGGCTCGTCCAGCAGATAGACATCCGCCTCCTGATGCAACACCCGGCCGAAGGCCACCTTTTGCTGATTCCCCCCGGAGAGCTGATACACCGGCTGGGTGGGCCCTCGGGTCTTGATCCCTAGTCGCTCAATCCACTGCTGCACGCACGCGCGGCGCCTCCTGCGCAGCAAAAAACCCCAACGGCGATAAGGCTGCATGCGAGTGTAAGTTAGATTGTCTTCAAGCGATTGGTCCAGGGTCAGCCCTTCGGCTTTGCGATCTTCACACACAAAGCCCAAACCCGCTCGGATTCTCTGAGCAGGATTGGGTGGAGGTGAGAACTGGGCCACCTGGACACGACCGGAGCGGACTGGGTCCAAACCATACAAGCACCGCAAAAGCTCCGTGCGTCCGGCTCCCACCAGACCGGCAATGCCCAGTATCTCTCCCCGTCGTAGCTCAAACTCTGCCCAGCGAGGCATGCGTTCCCCTTGCAACCCTTCCACGCGCAGGATCACTTCTCCAGGGGCATGCGGCACCTGGGGGAACAGCTCCTCCACTTGGCGACCAGCCATCAGGGCTACCAATTGGGCATGGGTAGTTTGGCTGAGCTTTCCCTGGCCCACAGCCCGACCGTCCCGAAGCACCAAATACCGATCGGCAATCTGCTGCACTTCTTCCAGGAAGTGGCTGATGTAGATTACGCCCACGCCGGTTTGTTTCAGTCGTCGCAGGACCTCAAAGAGTCGCTGCACATCTGCGGCGGGGAGAGAGCTGGTGGGTTCATCCAGCACTAGCACGCGCACCTGACGGATCAAAGCTCGGGCGATTTCCACTACCTGCTGAGCACCCAAGGGGAGCCGGTGCACCGGGGTACGAGGGTCCAGGTCCGCGTGGCCCAGTTGGTACAACACTTGGGCGATTCGTTTTCGGGCTGCGGTGCGAGCCAGCCACCACCCTCCCCGACGCTCCTCCTGGCCCAGCATGATGTTGTCTTCCACCGAAAGGTCAGGGGCCAGGTTCAACTCTTGGTAGATCATGGCCACTCCGGCATCCAGGGCTTCGGCCGGGCCAGAGGGCCGATAGGGACGCCCTTGGAGGAACATCTGGCCTTGGTCGGGTTCGTAGGCTCCCGAGAGGATCTTCATCAGGGTGCTTTTCCCGGCCCCATTTTCTCCAATCAATGCCAACACCTGCCCGGGGTAAAGCTCCAAATCTACCCCTTGCAAAGCCTGGGTGGCTCCGAAGCGCTTGCTGATGCCGCGCATCTGCAAAAGAGGCTGGCAGGCACTGTTCATGACAAAACCTGTGGCAAAGGGGCCCAAGCCAAATAACCAGTGTGGGTCAAAATCTCCTTGGCCCAAAGAGCACAAGTTTGACTCTAAGCACCCCGTGGCTGGGGAGCAAGTCGCCGGAGTGTGCTCAACTGCACTTGGTTTGCCAACTGGCAAGGCAGTAGATTGAACCAGAAGCAGATCGCCTGAGCAGTACTTGCCAAAAACTCTCGGATTTGGAGGTGCAAGTACAGCCTTGAGTGGTTGTTCCGATGGGCAAGGAGTCTCCCCGATCTTCTGAGGGCAGTTCCGCAAGGCGCAAGGGCCGGACCTCGGCATTGCGTCGGTTGGGGGAGGCGTTTGCGCGTCTGATGGGCCAGCGCGGCTCAGGCAAACGCTCGCCGGAGAGTTCCGACTCGGCGGCTCCGCCTGCGGAAGATGCGTTTCAACCCACCCCGTTGCGGATTTTGGAAGCGTTGTTGTTTGTGGGCCAGCCGCATCAACAGGCCACCGAGATTCAAGTGCTGGCCCAAATTGTCCCCGGGGCTGATGTGGGCCAAATCCACCAGATGGTTCAGGAGCTTAATGCCCAATATCGGGCCCGAGGGTGCCCCTACGAGATCGTTAGCTGCGGTTCAGGCTATCGGATG
>JAJRRR010000183.1 GCA_024279285.1 Planctomycetota bacterium | reverse complement strand
TACCAGATAACAGTCGCAGAAAATATTTGAAAAAGCGGTTTGTAGTATATCTAGATGACTTCGAGTGATCAATATATATTGCTAATAATTAATCAGGCATGTTTAACATATAATCCCTCGTCCCAACTTGCGCTCTCACCGAAACTTACACTTACGACCCAGCCGGAAACCGCACCGGCCCCTCCTACCAAACCGGCCCTGGCAACCGTACACTCTCAGATGGCACTTATAACTATACTTACGATGCTGAGGGGAACTTGATTGAAAAAGTAGAAATTGCCACCGGCAAGAGGTGGCGTTTCACTTGGGACCACAGGAACCGGCTCACGCATGTCACGGTTGAAGATTCCAGCGGAATAGTTGTCACCGAGGTAGAATATGTTTATGATATATTTTTAACCGACTGATAGATGATCTAATCTACTTTGCCATGTGAAGTCCGTTTCGTCAGGAAACTGTCTTTCCCTTGCCTAGCCGTTTTTGTCCTTTGCGTTTGACTGCCCTCTGGCTCCGGCAGAACTGGGAACGCGAGAGGGCATTGTTCAACGGGCTGCTAGCCGGAAAAATCCCGCCCCGCGGCGGATTGCGCGGCTTCCTGCGGCAGGGGCGGTCCTTGCCGCAGGCGTAGTTTTGCTTCCTTTCCACTTTTTCTCACTTTTTAAGGAGCGCCAAACGCAAGATCGTTATGTTGGCGATCGGAACGATTTCGTCAAGTTTTTCCTCTTGCGAAAACTGCTGGCAGTGTTGCCTGATGCGAAACTTGGCATCTGCTGGTACAAAACCAACCCCGACCAAGTGGACGGCCAGCAGCAGCAAAACGACGGTGGCCATATCGGCTACCTGGACCAGGAAAACAACTGGCGGTGGCAGGCCGACGGGGAGTTGTTCCAGAAGCTCCGAGAAATCGTCCACAATCAGCGTACCATCACCGCCGTAGAACAACCGGGCATCTTTCCGCCGGGAACGCTATATTACCAGGCAGAAGTGCCCCAAGTGCCTGGGAATCAGGAGCAATATCTCCAGGCCCGAGCCAACTGGGCCAATCAGGCCCGGATGGCATTAGCCCAGGCCACGCTGGTCTTTCTGGACCCGGACAATGCGCCGCATGGTCACTTCTGGCTTCAGCCGCAAAACGGGGGCAAATGGGCTTCCCCGGAGGAAGTACGGGAGTTTTTCGGCCAAGGGCGCACGACGATCTTCATCAGCCATCCTCCCCACGTGCATCGGCTCCAGCACCACCAGCAGATGGCGGCGATGACCGGCCAGGTGGGAGCCGTGTTTTGCTCGCTGTACCAGGGCAACTGCGGGTTCCACTTCCTGGTCGCCCCGCAGCATCGGCGCTGCATCCCTCGCTTGCTCCAGGAGTTGGCCTTGCAAGGCCAGGAAAACGGCTGGGGGACGTGGCGTTATGCCGACGCCAACGGAGTGAGGATCAATCTGCCGGCAGACGGGGGACGACGCAGGCGGCGACCCAGACGAAGGGGGGCCTGATGAGCCTCCCCCAGCGGAGCCGGAAAGCGTTTGGTCCCTGGTCGAAGTGGTGGTCAACGACCACGGCAACCTTTGGGCAGGGTGAAACCCCTGGCTGAATCCCCAACTGGCCTGGGAAGTGATATTCCTGGACCTTGAAAACAACCGCATGGAGCGGGTGGAGTTCCAGCCGTTTGCGAATCCCCCGTTCCATGGCGTCCGCCCCCTGCCGGACCAGGGTAATCGGCAGCGATGGCAGCGCGTGGCCGCTGGGGCTTGCAATGCCAATGTGCGCGTGTACTTGGCTCTGGCGCGGTCCCTGCCGCAATAGTTCGGGCAGGCCGTTGTTCGGCTGGAAAAAACGAGGCACCGGGAGGCATCTTCCGGTGCCTTTTTGTTTGGCTTTCGGTTACTCGTTCCGCCTCGGCTCTGGCGTGGACGGCTTAAGAAAACACCCGCACCTGCTCTACTAGCCCCCTTCGGCTTCATGGCGTTTCCACAAGAACCTCCGCATAGCATTACCGCCGCCGACCACGCGCCGCAGGGGAAGCCGCCGGTAGCCCTCCCATGGTTTGGTGTTATCAGCAATGAGCAGCCAGCGGGGCAGGGCCCCGGCATACTGGGCCAACCGCTCCAGAAAGTGCCCCCCGCCGAAACGATTGTAGTTGCCACCAAAGCCATCGTCCTGAAGCAGGATGGCAAACGGTGGAGGCACCTTCAGGGGGCCCCGCTGGCAAAACAAGGCGTCGAAAGTCTAACCTATCCCCACTTTCTCCCCCCGCGCACAAAACTGGCAGCAACTTCCAAATGACGAGTTTGCAAAAGTTAGCGTTTCTAACCGACAACCGGCCAAGGGGATGGTTTCCAAGAATCGCCCGCAGACTGCTTTACAGCCTATCCGAAAAACGCAAGGACACTGGGCAATCGCCAGGCATGGCGGATTTTTCGGAGAGGTTCTAAGTCCCAACTCAACTTGCAGTGGGCGATGGGGTGCGGATTCTGCACTAGGCAGCACTGCGCTCTGCCAGTTGGGACGGCACGGCTGGACAGACGCACTTAGAGCTTATCCGAAAAATCGGAGGGGCCCTCGGCAATTTTGAGGGTTGGAGGATTTTTCGGAGAGGTTCTTAGCCCCTTTAGCGTCGGCCTGCGGATGCTGGAGGGGCTGCAACTTCAAGTGCGAACGAGCTTGCGGCCGTCTGCCAAGCCGTCTGGAAAGAAGCGGAAAAGTGGGGATAAATCAGGCTGAGCTTGACGCGGTTGCTAGCTTCGTGGTAAGAAGCTGTGCCGACTTGTGGAGGTTGAAGCCAGTTTGGCCTTGGAGGTAGTGGGAGAATAGCCGAGCCGGAGCTGGTTGGGGGCCTGATTTCCGGATCGGCTGGCTGGTAAAGGCGAACGGAATCCGGATTCTCCTGGCCCGATGCCGAGGGACGGAACCCTTGCAAGTGCCGTTGGTGGACCTGAAGGCCCAGTACGAAGAACTCCGCCCGGAGCTGGAAGAGGCTCTGCTGAGGGTGCTCCGCAGTGGGCAGTATGTGTTGGGGCCGGAAGTGGAAGCGTTTGAAGGCGAGTTTGCCCGATTCTGTGGTGTCCGATTCTGCGTGGCTTGCAACAGCGGCACCAGTGCGTTGCATTTGGCACTTCGGGCACTGGGGATAGGACCAGGAGACGAGGTAATCACAGTTTCGATGAGCTTTGTGGCCACGGCTTGGGCCATCAGCTACACAGGGGCTCGGCCTGTGTTCGTGGACATCCATCCCCGGTGCCGCACTCTCAACCCGCAGAAACTTTTGGAAGCCATCACTCCCCGCACCCGGGCCATCGTGGTGGTACACCTTTATGGCCAAGGGGCTGACATGGAGGCCATCTACCAAGTGGCTCAAGCTTACCGGCTTCCTGTGGTGGAGGATGCTGCCCAGGCTCATGGAGCCACGATCCAGGGCCGTCCGGTGGGCAGTTGGGGCCATTTGGCCTGTTTTAGCTTCTATCCTTCCAAGAACCTGGGAGCCTGTGGCGAAGGGGGAGCCGTGACCACCTCCGAGCCCCAACTGGCCCAACGACTCCGCATGCTCCGCGATCATGCCCAACTGATACGCGGCCAGCACGAGACCCTGGGCTACAACTACCGCATGAACGCCATGCAAGGAGCTGTGCTGCGGGTCAAATTGAAGCAACTCCTGCGATGGAATGCCCAAAGGGCCCGCTGGGCCAAGTTCTACCACAAACAGTTGCAAAACCTGCCCGGAATCCGTCTGCCTGCCTGGATTCCGGATCGGCCTTCGGTGTGGCATTTGTATGTGGTTGAGGTGCCGCATCGGGACTTGGTGCTAGAGTATTTGCGGTTGCGAGGGATTGGAGCCGGAGTTCACTATCCGCAGCCCATTCACTTGCAAAGAGCTTATCGTCACTTGGGCTATGCCCCGGGTTCGCTTCCGGCAACAGAGCACCTGGCCCAAACCGCCCTGTCCCTGCCCCTTTTTCCGCATCTGACTCGCTGGCAAGCTCAGCAAGTTTGTCGGGAACTGGGTGCAGCTCTATGGACGCTTCATCACCAGGGGGCAGAGGGCTTGGCCCAACGCATTGCTGAGCTGGGTGGATCGGTCCCGGATCAGTCGGCTTCGCCTGAGTTTCTCCCTCCAGCGGCAGACGACCTTCCCTGGGAAACCGATCCGCAGCGTTGGCTGGATCGGGCGACTGAAGCGGATTCCCTAGTCCCCTGGGCGGCTCATGCGGCATTGGAAGGGGAGTCGGAGCCGTGTTGGCAATCGTGTTTGCCTTCTGGCGATCCGACGCTCCCTTGGGCCCAACAGGCTCGGCAACTGCTCAAGCATGTGCTGTGCCCTCCTGGGCAAGCTCTCCCTGGCCCGGATCACTTCCTGGCCCAACACGACTCCACTTTGCCCTCGCGCACGGAGGTGGACGATGGATCCCCTGGCCTTTGATGCCCTGGAACTGCCCATCGGCTTTGAGTTGCACAAACCTCGCACGACTGGACTGACTTGCATGCTGGACAAGGGCTTGAGCCCCGGGGCGCTGGCAGACCTTTTGCAGATGTGCGGACGGTGGGTTGATGTGGCCAAGTTGGGTTGGGGCACTGCCCGGTTAACTCCTCGGCGTATTTTGCGGGAAAAGATCTACCTTTACCACCAGCACGGCGTGCAAGTGGCCACCGGAGGCACTCTGCTGGAGGTCGCATGGCTTCAAGGCGTGGTGGAACGGATGCTGGAGCAGGCTGCCGAACTGGGTTTTGACATTGTGGAAGTCTCTTGCGGGTGCGTGGAGCTTTCGCTGGAAGAAAAAGCCCGACTGATCGCCCAAGTGCGACAAGCCGGTTTGATTCCCTGGAGCGAGGTGGGCAAAAAAGACCCGGCCGAAGATGCCCTCCTTCCCCCCGAGCAGCGCATCCGTCAGGTTCAGCACGATCTGGCCTCCGGGGCCGAGCGAGTAATCCTGGAAGGGCGAGAATCAGGCACGGTGGGCATTTTTGACGCCCAAGGGCGTCCGCAGGCCGATCTGCTCCAACAGCTTCTCCAGCAGGTGGACTTGACCCAAGTGGTGCTGGAAGCTCCCCGAAAATCGCAGCAACAATGGCTTTTGCAACGGTTTGGGCCGGAGGTGAACCTGGGCAACATTGCCCCGGAGGAGGTGCTTCCGTTGGCCACGCTCCGGGGGGGTCTTCGGGCCGATACGCTTCCCCGGACACCCTTGCCCCAGCTACTGCACTTCCGCACCCCTGAAGCCCAGGCCCAACAGGTCCTCCGCCAACTCAGCCAATCCTAGGAACAATCCCCCCTTTTGTCGCCGCATGGAGTGATCATGAGTCTTCGGGTGCTGGTGAGCGGATGCGCCGGTAGTATCGGTGTGGATGTGTGCCGGAGCTTGGCCCAAGTTCCAGGTGTGGAGCTGTTGGGTACGGAGGCCAGCAGGACCGGATGCCTGATGGCTCAACAACTCTGCCGCCAGGTGTTCCTGCTCCCCTGTGCCCGAGAACAGCCCCAGCGATTCCTGGAGGAATTGGAGCAAATCCTCCGCGTCCAAGGGGTGGATTTTTTGTGGCTCAACCCCGACCCAGAGCTGGAAGCAGCAGCCCAACTGGGCTGGCTCCCCCCGTGTGCTCATCCGTTGCCAGGGGTTGGGGTGCTTCGCACTTGTCTGGACAAGTTCCAAACGGCCCAGAGGCTTACCCCTCTGGGGCTGTCGCCGGGTTCTTGGCAGGTTGAAATCCCGGAGGAGTTTTTCCCCTCTGATCCAAACCTCAAGCTCACCTCTCCTCGGCGCCAGGAGTTGCAAAAGTGGCTGCAAGCCCGATTGGAGCCGTTGTTTGAGCAGTGGGGCACACCGCTTTGGATTCGGCCTGGCTCGGGAGCTGGGGGAATCGGTTCCTGGGAAGCTCAATCTCCTGAAGAGGCCGCTTGTTGGATGGCACTTTGGGCTCCCCGGCGTGGCGTGAAGCGCTGGGTGGTGCAGGAGTTCCTGCCTGGACGCAACTTCAACTGCACTCTCCTTTATGTCCAGGGCAAGCTGGTAGCTAAGGCCACAATGCAACGCTTGGGCTACTTCCTGGCCCAAGTCTCTCCGACCGGAATCACCGGCCAAGTGAACCACTGCTGCACCGTGGACGAGCCTCAGGTGGAACAAGTGGCCCAACGGGCCATCGGGTGCCTGGACCCTTGTCCACATGGCATCTACAGCGTGGATTTGCGCGAAGATGTGCAAGGGGCACCTCGGGTCACGGAGGTGAATCCTCGGCTGGCAGGCCGCCCCTGGCTCTACACTCAAGCTGGTTGCAACCTGCCCCGGCTGGCTATGGAGGCTTTTACCTCGGGCAATGAAGGAGGAAGTTGTTCACCTCAGCCGGGCTGGCAGTTGTTGCGTCAACTGGACCTGTTGCCCACGATTCTCCCGCCACCACCCCAGAAGCACACCAGCCCAAGAACCCCTACCACTGGCATATCTGTTTTCTCCGGCTGATGGTCGCTGGTCATTTTTTCCCAGGGTGCGGTGGAGTTTCTTGTCTGGACAGAGCAAGACCTATATTTGCTTGAAGCACCGGGCAAACTGCAAACCATGCACAAGGGAGGATCCGAGCGTGGCCAAGCGTGTGTTGATCTGTGATGATTCACTCTTGATGCGAAAAATGGTGGCCGAAGCCCTGGTGGCCGACGGCTGGGAAGTGGCCGGTGAGGCTTCCAACGGGCAAGAAGCCATTGAAAAATACCGCCAACTCCGTCCCGATGCGGTGACCATGGACATCGTCATGCCAGGCACCAACGGCCTGGAAGCCCTGGAAGCCATCCGCCAGTTTGACCCCCAGGCCAAAGTGGTGGTCATCAGCGCGTTGAACCAAACCCGACTCATCTCCGAAGCCATCCGTAAAGGGGCCGAAGACTTCATTGCCAAACCTTTTCTGCCTGAGCAGGTCCAAGCCACTCTCAACGCATGCCTGAGCTGACCGAAAACAACTTCTCTGGGAAGAATCTCCTGGACTTGATAGTTTTGCCAACCGCGGATCATTTCCGCTTGTGATAGGCTCCGGGAAACTTTCTTCACTTCTGGCTCCTGGGCGATACGCAGCGTGTTCTTTTCTCCCGGCGGCTTGCCTGGCGGCCCTAACACTTCTGAAAAGGTTCTGGTAAGTTTGGGGCTGGGCCTTGGGTATGCAGGTGGCTGGAGATGAGTTCTCAACGATGGACCCCTTGGTGGCCTGCGCCGCAGTGGCGAAGGCGTTTTCGGCAGCGGTTGCTTCGGTGGTATGGACGCCATCGGCGCGTGCTTCCGTGGCGCCAGGACCCTTCGCCCTATCGGGTCTGGGTTTCGGAGGTGATGCTCCAGCAGACCCAGGTGCAGACGGTCATTCCCTATTTTGAGCGCTTCATGGCGACCTTTCCCACGGTGCACCACTTGGCTTGCGCCTCACAACAGCAGGTGCTCAAGCTCTGGCAGGGGTTGGGCTACTACCGCCGGGCGCGTCAGTTGCATCAAGCTGCCCGGGAAATTGTGCATCGTTTCGGGGGCAAGTTCCCTGAGGAGCTAGAAGCGTGGCTTTCGCTTCCTGGGGTGGGGCGCTACACGGCCGGAGCGGTGCTGTCCATAGCAATGGGCCAATGCGTGCCCATTCTGGAGGCCAACACCAAGCGTCTGCTGAGCCGCTTGAGCCTGTGCCCCCACGAGCCGGAAAGCTCCCCCGGCCAGCGCTATCTGTGGCAACTGGCCCAACTGCTCCTGCCTCGGCGCAACCCGGGGGAGTTTAACCAGGCGATGATGGAGTTAGGCTCGCTGGTGTGTCGGCCCCGCCAGCCCCTGTGCAAGCAGTGTCCTGTGCAACAGCTTTGCCAAGCCAGAGCCTTGGACCAGGTGGACCGATTTCCTGTTTTGGGCTCCCGTGCCGAAAACCTCCATCGGGAAGAACTGGTGCTGGCTGTGGAAAAGGGAAACAAGCTCCTGATCGTGCGTCGGCAAGAGGGGCAGTGGTGGAGTGGGCTTTGGGACCTGCTGCGGTGGCAACTGCCCTCAGACTCGGCTCACCAGGAGTTTTTGCTGCGTCGCCTTGCTCAAACACTCAACGCCCAACCGGTACAACTGCACCGAGAGTTCGCCTCTTGGTACACCGTCACGCGTCATCGGGTGCGGCAGCATGTGTATCGGGTTCAGGTGTCCCGGGGAACTCGGGTGCAAAATCCGCAAGGGCGATGGATTCCCAAAGGCCAACTGTCCCAGCTCCCCTGGCCGGCTCCGACCTTGCGGGTTTTGACCCGATTGGGCTATTTGAGCTAATGGGCCGAGGCACACTTAGGACCAGGTGCAAGCGGTGCTAGTGGCCTTAAGGTTGTTGCGTTGACCGGTGCGCAAGGCCGCTTCTATAATTTGCCGCTACCCGACGGGCAAGCGCAATTTCCCAACCCCGTGGCGAGGCACGCCTCGCACCAAGGGAGCAAGGATGCACACACGCTCATCTGGCACAGGAAGGCCCTCCAGGGGTTGCTTTGCCCCAGGGAGCATGGGAAGTTGGACTCTGTGGGTGCTCCTGTGGGCATGGACGGAGTTGGCCGTGGCTTCTTTGGACGACTTTGATGTCAAAGAACAGGTGCGCCAGGCCGTGGACATTGTGGACCTGGTGGGCCAGTACATTCCGCTGCGGCGGCAAGGGCGGATGTATGTGGGCTTGTGCCCCTGGCACGACGACACCCATCCCAGCTTGCAAGTCCATCCCCAAAGGCAGACCTTTCGATGTTGGGTGTGCGACATCGGTGGGGATGTGTTTAGCTTCCTGATGCGGATGGAAGGGCTTTCATTTCCCGAAGCCCTGGCCCAACTGGCCCAAAGAGCCGGTGTGCCCTTGCCGCGTCGGAGCCGCACCTCGGGGATCAAGCAAAAACTGCACGATGTCCTGCGTTGGGCCGTGGCCGAGTATCACCAATTGCTGCTCCACGGTCCCGAGGCTGCATCTGCCCGAGAGTACCTCCGCAGACGCCAAATCTCCTCCGAAAGTATCCGCCGGTTCCGACTGGGTTATGCTCCCCCGCAGTGGGACTTCCTGGTGCGCAAAGCCCAGGGCCAAGGACTGGAACCAGAGCTATTGGTTTCGGCCGGGTTGATTGCGCCTCGGGACTCGGGGGGGCATTATGATCGTTTTCGGGCTCGGGTGATGTTTCCCATCTTTGATGCCCAAGGGCGTCCGGTGGGATTCGGGGCCCGAGTGCTCCCCCAGCAAGAAGGCTCCGGCGTGGCCAAGTACATCAACACTCCCGAAACCCCACTGTTTGCCAAAAGTCGTCTGCTGTTTGGTTTGGATCAAGCCCGGGAAGCCCTTCGCCGCACGCGTACCGCCGTGGTGGTGGAAGGCTACACCGATTGCATCGTTGCCCATCAGCTTGGGACTACCAATGTGGTGGCCGTGTTGGGCACGGCCATGACCGAAGTCCACCTGAAGCTGCTTCAGCCTTTGGTGGAAAAAGTGATCTTGGTTCTTGATGGGGACGAAGCTGGGCGGCGTCGCACCGGAGAACTGCTGGAGCTCCTGGCCACTGGACCTTTGGAGCTTCGCGTGTGCACCTTGCCCGAAGGAACCGACCCCTGTGATTTCCTCCTCCAGCACGGTCCAGAGGCCTGGCAATCCCTTCTCCAAAATGCCCTCAACGCTTTGGACTACAAGTTTCGCCTGATCCGTCAGGACTTAGGGCCGGATGCCTCCCCACATGAGTTGCAACAGGCTTTGGAAGGGTTGTTGGGAGTGTTGGCACGGATTCTCTCGGGGCCTCAAGG
>JAJRRR010000182.1 GCA_024279285.1 Planctomycetota bacterium | reverse complement strand
TCCTCCTGAACCGATCCCCCCTTCCCAGCCCACCCCCACTCCCAAGCCGCGCCGACGCCTCAGCCGCGAAGAACGAGAAGCCCTACGCCGCCGACGCAATTTAATTTTTCTCATCGGAGGCTTTGGCTTCCTGATGCTGGTGCTGGCCACCTTGTTGTTTCTCACCAGCCGCTAAAGCCTTCCCGTCGGCCCAAGAACCTCCAACCCAGCTTGAATCCAGAAGGTTTTCTTTGGTGCAAGTTGTGTGAAACAGCCTCGGCGTGCAGGCCACATGCTCAATGGTGGCCTTTTGCCGCAGTGGCCCCAAGGAGGTAATTCCCAGGGGCCGTTTGCATGAGCCTTCCTGGTGAGGAGTGGTTCCACGCCTTGCGTTTCCAAAGAGGGAAAATCTTTTGTCAACCGGCGCAATTGCTTCCTGCGAACAAGGAAGGTTGGGTTTCGCGGTTCCCCTTGGTGCAGATCATTGCACTCGACGCCCAAGGAACCAACGGCGATAATCGCCCAAGGGAAAAGCAACACCGACAAGTTTGCAGGATCAGACGATTGAACGCGAGCACTGATTTGTCCGTGGACCGCGGTACAGGCGGCATGTCGCCCCCTTCGGTTTGGAAAAGAGCAGGAGTGTTTTGCATTTTAGCTTTGGGGGGAGCCGGGCTGGATTTGTGGACCAAGCACTGGGCTTTTCAGCGCCTGGGGCTTCCGGCCCAAGGACCTCCCTGGAAACTCCTGCCCGGGATCTTGCACCTGGAAACCAGCCTCAACGAAGGAGCCCTGTTTGGCCTGGGCGACGGGTTCACTTGGCTGTTTGCCCTCTTGTCGGTGGTGGCGCTGGTGGGCATCTTGTGGTGGCTCTTTGCGGCCCAAGGATGGAAAGACCGCTGGTTGGTGGTGGCCCTAGGGCTGATTTGCGCCGGGGTGTTGGGCAATCTGTATGACCGGTTGGGACTGCACCGACTGCGGTGGCACACGGTGGTGCTCAACCCTGACGGCTCGGTCCGGCACTACCCGGGCGATCGGGTGTATGCCGTTCGGGACTGGATCCATCTGCACTATCAAGACAAGCTGGACTGGCCCATCTTCAACCTGGCCGACACGATGCTCGTGGTAGGAGTAGGTATGCTCCTGGTGCACGCCTATTTGCTCCAGCCTCGGCAGCAAGGAGCTGGACAAAAACGCCTGCCCTCGCAACAGAAGCCCTGCCGGTCTGCCTCAGTCGCAGATTCGGATTCCAGAGGGCCGGAAGACGCTTAGCTCATTCCACGAAAAAACTCTAGCGATTTTGTCGGCCTGTGCGGGCAACCAGATGGTTTCCCTGGCTCCAGCGTCGCAGCCGAAGTGCCTCCGGGTGGTGCTGAAGCCATGCCTTGACCCGTTGGCCCAGTCGTTCCCAACTGATTACTGGTCCTCGGAAGTGCTGCCCCAGGGTGCAAAAGATCCGGGCAGCGGCGGTGTCGCAAATGCGGTATTGGCAGCACTCCGGCTGAGGCCAACGCCGCCGGTCTTCAAGAAGCGCGTGCCAGAAAGGTGTCCGATTGGCCCGATAGCGGCCCAACACTCCCCATGCCACCGCTTGATACTTCCCGCCTACCGGTCCGGCCTTGGCCACTTGGCTTCGAAGCCAGGCGAGCAATTGGGCTTGCTGCTTTGGGGAGCCATAGTCCGCCACCAACGAAGCGGCTGTGGCCCACACGAAGAAGGGGTTTTCCGATTGTTCTAACTCCCCCGCGGCTACAAAGCTCACGGCAGCTTGAAGCTCTTGGGGCAGGTAGTCGGCAATGCGCAACGCCACCACCAGGGCAAGCTCCGGTCGGCGCCGAAGCCAGCGGCGAAAGTGCTCCTGCACCCGGGAGTCCTTGCCCGCTTGGCCCAAACGCCAACACCAATGGACAAAACTTTCTCCCGCCCGGGCTGGAAGCACCGAAGCCCAATCCTGTTTAAGCTGCTCCCAATCTTCTTGCTCCAGCACCGGGCGAGGCCAATAGGTTCTCAGGTTGTGCTCTTGCAAAAGTACCGGATGACCAAATCCGAACTGTTGCATCTCCAGCAGGGCCTGTTGCACCGGCCAGCGATCGTATTCCAATCGGAAAAGAGCCACGAAAGTTCCAGTGCGGTGGCGTCCGGCCACACAGTGCACCAGCACGGGCAGGCGGTTGGGGTTATCAAGAAGCCGGTAGAACTGTTCCAGGTGGTTTGGGGGCAACCAGGGCCAGTAGGGTTCCTGGCCCATGGGCCAGTGGAGATACTGGACTTGCAGGTTTTTGACGAATTGGTCTTCTGCGGGTCCTTCGGGCTGTCCCCAATCGTGCAGTCCTTCGCGCAGTGCCCGGCGTGATCGGCCCCGAAGGGAAACGACCGTGCGAATCCCGTAGCGGCGAATGGGGCAATGGAGCCCTTGTGCGGTGGGTTGCCCACTGCGATACAGCACCCCTGGCTTGACCACCCCAAAGCGCCGAATCTGGAACCCCCAATAGCCCCGATAAAGCACCCAGCCTACCAGCAAGCACAGCGCAGCCCGAACCAGCCATCGGGTCCGGCGTCGAACCCGATCGCTACTGAGCTCGGATGAGGCAGTACGAAGCTGCTGGCTCACGCGGCGTGACTTTCCTTCATGCGGCCTTGGCGAGTTCAAGCTGGGGAGCCTGGGGCAGTGGGGGGCCCAAGCCCACTTCTCCCCTGAGCTCCAGGTGGCCCTGGCACACCCGAAGCACTCGCTTCAGGAACCTGGGCCCGAAAGTCCTCTCCCAAAAATACTGCCGACACTTGCCCCAACGGCGTCGCAAGTACGACCACCGCAGGTGGTAGCCTAGTGTGGTGTATCGGTTCAGGGCGGCCACGACATGGACCCAATGCTGCGGATCCGGAGCCCAAGCGCGGCCGCTCTGCCGGACGAAAAGCACTTGCAGGTTGGGATCGTCCGGCTCGGAGAACACTTGCAGGGGCTGCCACCCGCATCGGGCAGCCAGGGTCAAGAGGGTCTTGGGAGTGAAGTTGTAAATGTGGGCTTGATGGAACCAGCGGCCCGGGCGTGCTAGCGGTGCTATCAAGTTGGGACACTCCACATACAGCATCCCTCCTGCACCTACAAGCTGACCAATCCGCTTCAAAGCCCAACTGGGACGGCGCAAGTGTTCTATCACATGCACCAGCAGCACCAAGTCCCAGTTCCGCTCCACGGGCAACTGTTCCAAGGATAGGCACCGCAGGTGGGCTTTCAGATGCTCAGCTCCCCAGCGGCAGAAGTCCTCACCGGGGTCAATTCCTTGGGCTTGGGTGCCATGCAACTGGAACACTTTGACCGTGGCTCCCACACCGGCTCCCACTTCCAGAACACGCATTTCTTGCCACAGCCAGGGGCGCAGTTGCCCGAAAATCCTCAACCCATTGCACCATGCCCGAACCACCCGACGCACCGAAGGAGCACGCTCCCCATGGTAAGTGCGGCGATATTGCTGGGCATAAAACTGCTGAAGCTCCCGGTGCGAGGGAACCTGAGCGTGCCGCACCAGCCCACAGCCCCGGCAAATCACCGTCCGAAGCTCTCGCCCGCAGCGATCCCGATCCCAAAGCGGAAAAAACTCCTCTCCCCCGCACAGATCGCACGGCTCCAGCGGTTCGCACAGGGGGGCTTTCCCCACTTGAGGCCGAAACAACTGCAAGCGGCTCATAGGGCTTCCTTGCGCTTGGGGCCAGAGGGGTACTGTAGCTGGGGGTTTTCTCTTGGGTCAACGCCGGTCAAGGGGCAAGATCGCCTGGGCATCTCGTCTGGACCATGCAAGCAAGTTAGAATCGCAAGTGCTTCGCTTTTGGGAGTGCTGGCATGATGCAGTTTCCACGGATGTTTCGTCTTCGGCAGAAGTTTCCTCGGCCCCGAGTGGAGGATGTGCCGGGCACCGTACACCTGCAATTGCACAAGCTTCACCTGGAACGCTTTCTCCGCCCCGGCCAAGAGGTGGCCATCACCGCCGGAAGCCGCGGTATTGCCCACATTGACCAAATCCTGCGCGCGGTGGTGGATCACCTCAAGTCCCTGGGCGCAAAGCCGTTTCTGGTGCCGGCGATGGGCTCGCACGGGGGAGGTACGGCCCAAGGACAGCTCCAGGTGCTGGCCACCTACGGGATCACCCCGGAGCGGATGGGCTGTCCGATTCGGGCCACGATGGAAACCGTCGTCTTGTGCCAAACTCCTGAAGGAATCCCGGTCCACTTTGACCGCTACGCCTATGAAGCAGACCATGTGGTGGTAGTCGGACGGGTAAAGCCCCATACGGATTTTGTGGGCGAGATTGAAAGCGGATTGATGAAGATGATGCTCATCGGGCTAGGCAAACACGAAGGGGCCAAGGTGTATCATCGGGCCATTCAGGACTACAGTTTTGGCCAAATCCTACGCTCCGTGGCCCATCGGGTCATGCAATCGGTTTCCATCCTGGCCGGAGTGGCCATTGTGGAAAACCCCTATGACGAAACCGCCCTGATTGAAGCCCTCTTGCCCCAGCAGTTTGAAGAACGAGAAAAACAACTCCTCCGCCTGGCCCGAGAATGGATGCCTCGGCTTCCCTTTGCTCGGGCCGATGTGCTGATTGTTGATCAAATCGGGAAAAACATCAGCGGCTCGGGGATGGACACGAATGTGGTGGGCCGGAAGCTCCTGTGGCATCAAGCTGCCGAAGACGAATGGCCCAAAATCAAACGCATCTGGATCCGCTCCCTCACCCCCCAGACCCACGGAAACGCAGCCGGAATCGGCGGAGCCGAATTCATCAGCCGTCGCGTGCTGGAGCAGATTGACCTGCGCGTGACCAAAATCAACTGCCTCACCGGGGGAGGCCCTGTGGGTGCTATGCTCCCGGTGTGGTTCGACACCGAGCGGGAAATCCTCCAAGCAGCCCTTTCCACCGTGGGCCTGGTTCCCCCTTGCCAGGCCAAAGTGATGTGGATTCGCAACACGCTGGAAGTGGCCGAAGTGGAGTGTTCGGAAGTTTACTGGGAAGAAGCCCAACGCCGCGAAGACCTGGAGGTGCTCTCGGAGCCTTCTCCCCTGGGCTGGGACGAACACGGCAACTTGGAAAACCGCTTCGGTCCGGTGGACGAAGCTCCCCGGCTAGGGCTACTGCCGGAACTGACACACAAAACCCATTAGCGAAAAAGGGGTCTTAGGTCTTGGGTCCTGGGCGAGCCTGCGGCAGAAGCTGCGGGAGGCTTGGGGGG
>JAJRRR010000181.1 GCA_024279285.1 Planctomycetota bacterium | reverse complement strand
GAGATCAGAAAATCGGCAAACCGCGGGATGTTGACCACCCGATAGCAAATCCACAGGGCCAACAGGAACAACAGTCCCGGGATGCCGTAGCGCACATAAGGGTCATAGTAGTCCAATTGCACGGTCAGCTTATAGCACCCGATGGCAGCGGTCAGGGCCAGGGCTCCGAAGGTCACTTGGCGAGTGATGCGCCCTTGGGTGCGCTTGTACACTTGAGCCCGAAACAACTCCGCTAACACCGTGCTCACCGCTTTGGTTCCTTCTGTGCAAGACTTCCGGTTGGGTTAGTGATCACCGGGATCCAGGGCCTTTACAGCCTATCCGAAAGATCGCCCAAGACCAAGAGGAACCCTGGCCACACCGGACCAACAGAACAGGGGCGGAGGGACTCGAACCCCCAACCACTGGTTTTGGAGACCAGCGCTCTACCAAATTGAGCTACGCCCCTATTAAATCCAGGAGCGCGCCGACAGCACGCTCCTGGATATTTTAGCAACGCATTCGGGGAGAGCCAACTACTCCAGAATCTTCGTCACCACCCCCGAGCCGACAGTCACACCACCTTCTCGGATAGCGAACCGCACCCCTTCGTCCATGGCGATGGGGGCCATCAGGTCCACTTCCAAGTTGGTGTTGTCGCCAGGCATGACGATTTCTTGTCCTTCGGGCAGTTTTACCTCACCGGTGACATCCGTGGTGCGGAAGTAGAATTGGGGCCGATAGCCGCTTCGGAACGGGGTTTTGCGGCCACCTTCCTCCTTGGACAACACATACACTTCCGCCTGGAACTTCCGGTGCGGGGTGATGGTGCCGGGAGCGGCCAACACCTGACCACGACGCACTTCGTCGCGCTTGATCCCTCGTAGCAGGCAACCGACATTGTCGCCGGCCACCCCTTCCTGGAGGGTCTTGTTGAACATTTCTACTCCGGTGCAGGTGGTTTTACGAGGCTCGTCGGACAAACCGACGATCTCCACCTCATCACCCACCTTGATCTTGCCGCGCTCAATTCGGCCAGTGACCACCGTTCCGCGACCTTCAATGGAGAACACATCCTCAATGGCCATCAGGAACGGCTTGTCCACATCGCGCACCGGCTCGGGAATGTGATTGTCCAGAGCGTCCAGCAGCTCCTCAATGCACTTAATGGCCTCAGGGTCTTCGGGGTTATCATAGGCGGCTTTGGCCGAGCCGTGGATGATGGGGATTTCGTCCCCAGGATAGCCGTAGTGACTCAGCAGCTCCCGAACCTCCATGTCCACCAGTTCCAGCAGTTCGGGATCGTCCACCAAGTCCACCTTGTTGAGGAACACGACCATATGGGGCACGCCCACCTGACGGGCCAACAGGATGTGCTCCCGGGTTTGGGGCATGGGCCCATCGGCAGCCGAAACCACCAGAATCGCCCCGTCCATCTGGGCAGCCCCAGTGATCATGTTCTTGATGAAGTCGGCGTGTCCGGGGCAGTCAATGTGGGCGTAGTGGCGCTTGTCGGTTTCATACTCCACATGGGAGACATGGATGGTCACCGTTTTGGTTTCGTCGCGGACCGTACCCCCCTTGGCGATGTCGTGGTAGGTTTTGAACTTGGCCAGTCCTTTTCGGGACTGCACGGCCAAGATGGCCCCGGTGAGGGTGGTCTTGCCGTGGTCAATGTGTCCGATGGTTCCGACATTGACATGGGGCTTGGTGCGTTTGAATTCTTCCTTGGCCATACCTGGTTAACCTGTTGGCTGGGGGCAAAGGGAACACCAACAACCGACGCAACGAGCTGCTGACGGGACTTGAACCCGTGACCTCGTCCTTACCAAGGACGCGCTCTACCGGCTGAGCTACAGCAGCTTTCGTGTTAGGAGAAAACAGTAGTTTAGCGATCTTGGCGTGGGGGTCAACGGGGGTTGGAAGCGGGTGAAGGGAATCGAACCCTCACATTCGGCTTGGAAGGCCGACGCTCTACCATTGAGCTACACCCGCACTCCCCTCCTTGCCGGAGGGTGCTTTATTTTTTGTGTTTTCTCGGGTTAAGTCCAGTGGGGGGTGCAGGATTCGAACCTGCGAAGGCATAAGCCACCAGATTTACAGTCTGGCCCCTTTGACCGCTCGGGAAACCCCCCATCTAAGCTAGCGGAGGGACTCGAACCCACAACCTGCGGATTACAAATCCGCTGCTCTACCAATTGAGCTACGCTAGCAAACAAACGGGACACTCTCCCCGGGGGAAGAGGCCCCGTTTGGCTTTCCATGTTAATGTTGTAGCGTCCACCCAGCCCAGGTCAAGGTGGACTGGCGAGGAATTTGCCGCACTTGGGCAGCACAAGCCGATTGCACTTCCCCAGGAGAGCTACTCCTCCGTTTCAATCAGCTCCAAGTGCTCTTCCTGGGCGGCTTTACGGAGCTTTTCCAAGGCTCGGGCTTCGATCTGGCGCACCCGCTCCTTGGTCACTCCCAGCTCCTCGCCTACTTCCTTGAGCGTCTTGGGCTCGCTGCCTTGGGCCAGGCCGAACCGCTCAATGATGATCTGCTGCTCACGCTCGCTGAGGTGCTTCAGCATTCGTTGCACCTGCTGGCGACGCAGGGTCTGAGCCGCTTCCAGCTCAAACACATTGCTTCGCTGGTCGGCCGTGGCCGCAAACAGCTCCTCCTGGCTGGTGCGGAACCGCTCGCGGTGCTTGTGTTCCTCGGGGATGCTTCGGGCGTAGTTTTTCATAATCGCCCAACTGGCGTAAGTGCTGAACTTGTTTCCCCGAGTGTAGTCAAACTTCTCCACCGCTCGGATCAGCGACATGTTGCCGTCGCTGACCAGCTCAAAGAAGTCTGCTCCCGAGCCCACATGCCGCTTAGCAATGGAAACCACCAGTCGCAAATTGCGCTGGATGATTTCGTTCTTGGTAGCCACCGCTTCGGCGTACAGGCGCTCAATTTGGTTCAGCAGCCGGGTGCGGATTTTGCTCGGGTCTAACTTGCCGTCGGTAAGCAGTTGCTCCCGAAGCTTGGCTGCCTTGTACTTCAAGTAGTTGTACTTGCGGAACAAGTGGCGTTCCTGCTCAGGAGTCAACAGGGGGATTTCGTACAAGCTGGCCAGGTAGGGCGGCAGCCCCGAAGGGCGACGCTGCTTGCGCGCCGGAGTCTCCCCCTGGGGCATCGGTCCCAAAATCTTCTTCTCCGCCCCAGGCTGGTCGAACTCCGGGCTAGAGACATACTCCAGCGGAAGCTCCATAACCCGACGCGCACGGAACTCGTTGATCACCCGATAGATGGTGGTCCGGGTGCGGCCGTACCGCTTGGCCAGGGCTTCCACCGAAGTGCCCAGCCGGTACTCCTGATAAATCTTCCGCTTGTCTTCCTCCGACAGCGGTCCGGTATTCTTGGGAAAAATAGCCATAGACGGATGTTCCTGATCAAAATGCTT
>JAJRRR010000180.1 GCA_024279285.1 Planctomycetota bacterium | reverse complement strand
CTTCACTCCGTAGGCATCCAGGTGGGGCGTTCGTGGAGGATGCGGTCGCGGAAGGGGCCAAAGCCGAAGTGGTAGAAGCGGCGGTTCAGGTCCACTTCCACCACCACGACAGAACCCCAGCGGTGGGCTTGGGCCAGCAGTTGGCCCCCTGGGCCCCAAATGCCGGAGACCATCCAGTTGGGTCGGGTGTTGTAGGTGCTAGTGAGCAGGTAGATTTGGTTTTCGATGGCCCGGGCTTGAGCCAGCCGGGGATCGCCGCCCCAGATGGGCATGGCGATTACTTCGGCCCCACGGTTGGCCAGCCCTCGGGCCACCTCGGGAAAGTGCACATCCCAGCAGATCATCATGCCCACCGTGCCAAATCGGGTACGAAACACCGGATAGTCATTTCCCGGCACAACACCCCCAGTGTTTTCTCCGGTGGGCACACAGAGCTTGCGATATTTGCCCACCAGTTTGCCCTCGGGACCAATCAGTGCGGCTGTGTTATAGATGGCCCCTTGGTCTTGCTCCACCAGACCCACGACGATGTAAAGATCGTGCTTTTTGGCCACTTGGCCTAAGAGCCGCGTGGAAGGTCCTGGCACGGGTTCGGCCACTTCGGCGTAGCTTTTTCCGGTCCCTATATAGGTGATGCACTCGCCCAGGCACACCAGATCGGCTTTTTGCTGGGCAGCTTTTTCAATCAACGGGAAGAAACTACGGACATTTTCCAGGGGAGATTTCCCGGGCGGAATAAAATGCACAGCGGCCAGCCGAACTTTGCGGGGCTTGGGCGCTTGGGCAGGGAGCAATTGGGGAGCTTTCCACCACACAGTGCCTTGGGCACACCAGCGTAACACCAGGCGAACTACCACCTTCGTCGCTGCCGGAGGAGCTTGAAAGCGTCCTTGGAGCAATTGCCAGGGGCCGTTGCGGATGGAGGTCGGTGTGGGGTAGTCGGGCTGGGGCACCACAGCGGGTCGGGCAGCACGCCCACCCTGGGCCGTTTGCCACCAAAGCTCCACCAGAGCACTTCGCCGGGGGGAGGAAATCCCCTGAACCCGACGCCAAATGCGAAACTCATACCACCGGCCCGGCTCCACCTCGTACTCCCGCTGCCACGCCCCATATTGCCCCCAACGCGTGGCCCGAATCACCCACACAGGTTCCGGGTCCGTGCGGTGTTCAAACTCCGGGGCAAGCACTCCCGGAAGCGTGTAGGGCCTCCACTGCGACGGTGGGGAAGCCACTGTACCACTTGTCCCACAGACCATCATCCACGCAACAAAAAGGGGCACCACCGGACGCATGAGCCACACTCCTTGCCAAAAAAGGCTATCGGGTTTTGGCCGGCTGATCCAGCACAGGGATGGGGAAGATCGGGCTGGGCTGGTGTTCCCGTTCCATAATGGCTCGGATTCGGGCCACGATTTCCGGGTGCTGATCGGCCACATCGTGTTGTTCGCCGATGTCGGTTTGGAGGTCGTAGAGTTCAATTTTCAAAGGATCGCGTCCACGCCGCCGTCGCAGCAGCCCTTGACGCACCCCTTTCCAACGGCCCAACCGCACCGCTTGCTGACCCCCATAGCCGGGAAACTCCCAGTAGAGAAACTCATGTTTTTTCTGTTTCTGGGGCTGACCCAACAGAGTGGGTAAGTAGCTAATTCCGTCCACGCCCTCGGGCACCGGCACATCGACCAGTTCGGCCACCGTGGGCAGGAAGTCCCAAAAAGCCGAAATATGATCCGTCACCGTGCCCGGAGGCACATGGCCTGGCCAGTTGGCGATCAACGGGACGCGAATCCCTCCTTCATAGAGGCTTCCTTTGAGCCCTCGCAACGGGCCTACACTTTGGAAAAACTCATAGTCCACCTCCTTTTTCAAATGCGTGGTGCCGTTGTCCGAGGAGAACAAAATGAGCGTGTTTTCCCGAAGTCCCAACTGGTCAAGCAACGCCACGATCTGGCCCACCTCCCAGTCCAAACGCGAAACCATCGCCGCATAAGCTGCCCGAGGGGTAGGGTGCGGAGTGTAGCCATAGCCGGTGCGGTTCAAAAACGGCTTCTCCTCCCAGCGACCCAAGTAGGGTTTCAGGTACTTTTGGGGAATGTGCAACGCCAGGTGGACCAGCGTGGTGGCGTAGTAAAGAAAGAACGGACGATCACGATTGGCACGAATGAAGTTAAGAGCCTCCCGAAGCATGTGGTCCGCGGAGTAGTCCTGACCTTGAAACCGGGCAAACGCCTTGGGGTCGTTGGGATCGGCTCCGGCGGGGAATCGGGCATGTCCCGGCACCGGAGGATCGTTGGCCAAAAACACCTTCTGATGGTTGCGCCACAGGTAGCGAGGGTAGTAGGAGTGGGCATGGGCCTGACAGTTGTAGCCGAAGAACAGATCAAATCCCTGCCGAGTGGGGTCCCCGCTGGTGCCCAACTGGCCCAAACCCCACTTGCCGATGATGGCCGTGGCGTAGCCCCGCCGCTTGAGCAATTCGGCCACGGTGATCTCCTCATCGGGGATGGGTTCCTGGCCCGGATACTCCAGCCCAAACCGCTCCATGTGCTCCCGAGACAATCGGGCCCGACGATTGGAACGAATGTACGCATGACCCGGATGCTTGCCTGTCATCAGACAACAGCGTGAAGGGGCACACACGGCGTTGCCGCAGTAGTGCTGGGTGAAGCGCATTCCCTGAGCGGCCAGGCGATCCAGGTTAGGCGTGCGGATTTTCTGCTGCCCGTAGCAGCCCAACTCCGCGTAGCCCAAGTCATCGGCCAAGATGAAGACAATGTTGGGCAAGCGGCGCGAAGGGGCATCTTCTGCGGCGATGGGGCTTGCCCAAATCCCAAGCATCATTCCAACCAGCAGGGCCTTTTTCATGACACATTCTCCCGGGCAGATGGAGGTGGTTACCCCTCCCGGCTGCATTCTATCATGGTGGTGCACACAAGGGATTTCAACTTGATGCTCCAAAATCCTAGACACTTTACCTACTTGCCAAAGGTCAAGCGTGGTGGCAAGTTCCACAAACACCAGAAGTTTTCACCTTCTCAGAAGTTGAACGACCCGCCTGATCACCAAACCCGCACTAGTCTTCTTCAGCTTCATTTTCACCCAGTGGTCTTTTAAGACTTGGAAAGTGGCCTGCTTTCATGAGTATCTCAGAGATACCAATGCATTTTCAACTGGAATCGCAGTTTCTCGGGAAACGACTTAGATTCTTCTAATACGATATCGTGGCAAATGTTTGTTCCAGGACTCTAAATTAAAGACGCTACAGTCGGAAACGATCCGGCGTTTCCACCCTGGAGGACCTTTCAGTGGCAGCTTGCGTTTTAACACATCCGTTATGGCTAACAACATCGCTTCGTCTAGCTGACTTGCAGCGATGAGCACAAAATAAACGATAGGATTTTCTACCTTATTTTCGGCCCAACAGTAAAGAAAAGAATCCCGGTACTTACGAACTAAGTCGTCGTCTTTGGTACCAGCTAACAACTCTTGCAGGAATTCTTCTCTCTTATCAGGGGTTGCGTGAGGGTTATCAGGATCTTTGAACTCAATGAAAATAGTTAGATTAGGTTCTTCAACAATAAAATCCACAGCCTTCATGCAGTGTTGGAGTCCATGAGTTGGCGAGTCAAATTTTCTACAGCGGACACCAGGCGGAAGCGTCAACTCAAGCATTCCCTCCCTGAGGACCATCATTTGGAAACTCCTTCCAGGGTTCTTTTGATCTCCCGATTATATAAGTCAACAAAAGTTTCTGCGATTGTATTGGGATGGATTTCTGTATATTCACTTGTAGAATGACACTGTATTTCGTCCCCTTCTTGATTCCGATATAATGAGTGGAACAGTATTTTGTCTTTTTCATTTCTTCGAAGGTCTAGTTCTTTCAAGATTACATAATCGTGAGTTGCAAGAAAAATCTGGACTCCCATCCTTTGCAGTTCCAGAAGGGATTGTATGAGTGGACCAAACAGGGTAGGGTTGAGGTTGGTTTCGGGTTCATCCCAAAATAGTACAGAGCCATGTAACAAGGTCCCGTTTTGGACCAACAGCCACAAGAGCCCCAGTTTGCGCATGCCTTCTGCGAGTAATGTAAATTCCAGGTTTCCATGCTTGCTTTTGAGGAAAAATTCGTCATCTTTGACGGCTACTTTGCCAACCATGAGCTTTTGCAGATTTTCTAGAAGTTTCTTTCTTTTTCTGTCAATTGGACCACGCAGTGCAGGACGATAAGCCCTGTCCAGAATGTCCGAGTATATTTCTTCAAAGTGGATTTCTCGTTGAGAATAAAGAGAGCGAAACCCGGGAGCATTAGCCAGCATTTCCTTAACTGGGATGTAAACGCTCTCGACAGGGGCAGCCATCCACTCCCTAGCTCCGGTAATAGTTGCTGAATCCGGAGAAATTGTGTGATTGGAAAAGGAGATACGCAATTTTAATGATTGCCTGAAAACTTCGATGACACATCGGGTGCTTTTTCCTCGGCGTCTGACCAGTCTTCCCAAGGCACGCCCAGAGGGAAGAAAAACCCGAACCAGTTTTTCTGAGAAGTTTAATTGTGTTTTACTAATGTCGCATGCCGCATAGGCTACCTTCATAAGGTGCGTCTTACCGGTACCATTGGCACCGATAAGCACATTGATCCCCGGAGTGAACTCAACTTCCAGCTTTTTGAAAGCAGTAAAGTTTTCTAGCGTAATTTTCGTTATAGTCATAGTGGCCGTCTCGTCTTCTTAGGTGTTAATTTATGTTTCCTTGGAGCTCTGCCGATTTGGGAGCAGGACTGCTGCTGTGAGCACAATTGGGGGGTTCGTCATGTGTTAAGCCCTTTCCCGAAGCTCTCCGGTCAGTCCAACTGAGTGAAGTTATTGTCTTCAGATGAATGACTCGTGGCAAGCTGTTGCTTCGCCTAGCCCCATTGTTTCTGGAAAAGCGCGGGGGTAGGGTAGAACCCTCCGGGCAAAGGGAAGGAGCGGAAGATGGCGTGGCGCAGGTTTTTGCGGCGGCGGTGGTTTTTGCTGGGTTTGATAAGCGCTTTGATTGCCGGGTTCCTCGCCGCGCCGCAACTGGAGGGCGTGGTGCGTTGGGTTCCCCGGGCGTGGGTCGTGGCGGGGGTGATGTTCGGTATGGCCCTGCCTTTGGAAGCCTCCCGCATGTGGAATGCCCTGCGACACCCCTGGGCGGTGCTGGTGGCCGTGG
>JAJRRR010000179.1 GCA_024279285.1 Planctomycetota bacterium | reverse complement strand
GCTCCACCGCTTGTCTCAACTCTCCGCGAATCCATCCCCCCTGGACCCAACGACCCAAAGCCAACAGGGCTCCAGAGGTGTCGTCCGCATCGGGCACTCCCCCGCTCAAATCGGTCCAGGCCCAACCTCCAGGAGCCGAACCGGTGTAGGGGTGCTCTTGCTTCCACTGGCATTTCAGCACCCAGTGCACCACCGCTTCCAGCTCTTGCTGAAGTTCTTCGCTCTTGGAGTGCGAGAGTTCCAACAGTTTGACCGTAGGCGCTTCTTCCCGAGGCCCCGGATACCAAGCCACCAGCGAAAGCGTGGTGTTCCAGGTGGCCAGATTGGTATCAATGGGCCAGGAGCCGTCCGGGCGAGCCAGCCGACGCAAAAAGCCCAAGGCTTTCTCCACCACCGGATGCCGACGCAGTCCCATGCTGGCCAGACTCATGCTCACAAAAGCACTCAAGGGCACTGCTTCCAGAAAGCCTCCACCGGGCGGCTGCATCTTGCTTAGCACTCGGAGCGTAGGCTCTTGAGCCCAACGACGCACCAGCCGCAGCAGGGGATTCCGGGGCGGATCGTGGTGAAACTTCGCCTGTCCGATGGCCACCAACGCCGGCACCGCATAGCTGACCACCGGCAATCGCAAAAACCGATACCATCGCTGCGGAAACCAAGCGGCTTCAAAAGGCAAGGGATCCACCTGGCTCCAAGGGACCAGTTGGGCCAAAGCAGCGTTGGTCAGAATGGGCACGGCGAAAGTGCGGTCTTTGCCATATCGGGCCCGAACCCCTTCAACAAATCCCCTTTGCCGGATGTATTGCTCGGCTCGTTGCAACACTTCCTCCGGACAGGGCACCAAGGGGCACAACCGCAACGCTGCATACACCAGCATGGTGGTGGCGATGTTGGAGGGGCTCAGTTGGGTGTCGCCCCAGCCACCGTCGGGGTTTTGCGTCCGCAGCAAGTACGCCACGCCTCGGCGAATCAGTCCGGCATCGGGCTCTGGAATCTGGAAGGCCGGAGATTGTCGGGACGACTCAGCACCTGCATGATAGACAGCCAAGGCACTCACTGCCGTAGCAGTGGCCAGCGGGGAAGAGGCCAAGTGGCCTACCCAACTAGGGCCTTGGCGCTTGTGCCACAGTTGGCTTCGGACCAGAGCCACACTTTCGCGGAGTGGGGTTTCCAACGGCTGCAACACGGAGCTGTTCGGACCGTGGGGCAGGAGTAGGATTGGGACAGATTGCTGGTAGTGTAATGCAGGCAAGCCTGTTTTTCCACGACTTGGGGGAAGCAACCTGGGAACGGGGGACCAGTTTCCGGGGGGCTTTGACCTTCCGGCAAGCAGTGCGTACAAATGGTATTGGTAGCAGCCGTGCCCCGGCGGTCTGAGACCGGGGGCCCCTGCGACGGAGATCGCCGAACCGGGTCAGGTCGAAAGAAGCAGCCCTAAGGCGTCCCCTCCGGGTGCAGTGGGTCTCCGGTCCCAGGCCGTCGGGGATTCCCACTTGCCTAGTAGCGTGTGGCGTGGCCGATTCTTACCAAGTCGTTGCTCGACGCTTCCGGCCCCAGCGATTTGAGGAGCTGGTGGGCCAAGAGCATGTGGCTCAGGCCCTGCAAGGGGCGATTGCCCAGGGTCGGGTCGGGCACGCCTATCTGTTCACCGGTGCCCGGGGAGTCGGAAAAACTTCTACCGCCCGAATCCTCGCCAAAGCCCTCAACTGTGTCCAAGGCCCCACTCCTCACCCTTGTGGCAAGTGCGAAATCTGTCAATCCATCGCCCGCGGCGAGGATGTAGATGTGCTGGAGATAGACGGGGCCAGCAATCGCGGAATTGACGAAATTCGCCAACTGCGCCAAAACATCGCCCTGCGTCCCTCTCGGGCCCGATTCAAAATCTACATCATCGACGAAGTGCACATGCTCACCCGAGAAGCTTTCAACGCCTTGCTCAAGACGCTGGAAGAGCCTCCGGAGCATGTGAAGTTTATCTTCTGCACTACGGAGCCGGAGCGGGTTCCACCCACGGTGCTTTCTCGCTGCCAGCGATTTGACTTTGCTGGCATCCGCACACCGCAAATTGTTCAGCATCTGGCCCAAATCGCCAAACAAGAGCAAGTCCAAGTGGAACCGGCCGCCTTGGAACTCCTGGCCCGACAAGCTGCCGGTTCCATGCGCGATGCCCAAAGCCTGTTGGAACAAGTGCTCGCTTTGGGCGAAAAGAAAGTCACCCTGGAGCAAGTGCATCGGCTCTTGGGCACCACCGCCGGTGGAGAAGTGCTTCGGATGCTCCAGTACCTGTTGCAAGGGAAACCCAAGCAGACCCTGGAGCAATTTGCCACCTTGGTGGCCCAAGGGGCCGAAATTACGCGGCTGCTGCGTCAACTGTTGGGCTACATGCGGGATGTGCTGGTTCGGACCGTAGGAGGAGGGCCGGAACTGCTGCTGCATGCCTTGCCCGAGGAACTCCCCCTTGTGGATCAATTGGCCCAACTGGCTGGCCCGGAACGAATCTTGGCCCTGATCCAGATTGCCGATCAAACCCTGGTGCGAGTGCGCACGGTGGGCTACGCCCAACTGTTGGCCGAGGCGGCTCTGGTGCGGATGGCCACCTTGCCGGATCTGGACCAGGTGGCCCAAGCCATTGAGAAACTCACCCAGGTGCCGGCTGAGGCTTCGTTGCCTGTGGCCCGGGGGCAAGAAAGCGCTTCCCCCCCTCCCAGCAGTGTGTCCAGCTCTCCAGGGGGCAAAAAAAAACTTCCCGCTCCTCCACCCGCTCTCGAAAACGCTCCTAGTCCCCACCTCGGATCCGCCGCCTCTGCTACCCAGGAACAAGACGCGATGGCCTTGTGGCGTCGGGTGCTTGAGGCTTTGGAGCCAGGGGAGCTTTTGGTTCAGATGGGTCAAGGGGCTTCTTCTGCTCTTCTGGAAGGAAAAACCCTTACGGTACGCTTCCCGGCTCAGTACAAAGTCAGCCAGCAATTTTGCGCTCAAGCTTCCAATCGGGCCCGACTGGAAAAAGCGCTCCAGGACCTGTTGGGCCCAGGAGCTACCTTGCGATTGAGCTTGGAAACCTCTGCCGAAGAACCGCAGGTGACGGCTCACACAACCAATCTTCAACAGCTTCGGCGAGAAGCATTTCGCCACCCTTGGGTTCAAAAGGCTGCCGAAATCTTTGACGCCGTACCGGTGCGTGTGGACCCCCCCGAACAAAACTGAGCCTGCTTGCATACCGGCCCTTCCCCATCGCTCCAAACCGGGACGCTAGCCGGTCGGAAGGCCCTAAAAGTGTGAAATTGCTCGCAGCCGCTAGGGTGGTGTGATAGGATAGCTTGTGCGCAAGGTGGTGTGGCTGGTGGACTTGTCAGGAGAACCAACCATGGCTACCAAACAGTCCCAAGGCGTTCAAAACTCTCCGGGTTCTCGGGAGCGGAGGCGTTTTTTGGGTCAGTGTTTGGGGGCTTCTGCCACAGTGGTGAGTGCTCCGTGGGTGGTTCGGGCTTCAGCTCTTGGGGCCCAGGGCACGGTGCCCCCCAGCGAGCGAATCACCTTGGGAGTGATCGGGTTTGGGCCTCGGGCCACTTATGATCTTAAAGCCATGCTCAAGTTGCCGGATGTTCAATGCGTGGCCATTTGTGATGTTCAGGCCCAACGCCGCCAAGCCGGAAAAAATCTGGTGGACCAGCACTATGGAAATCGGGACTGTGCCACTTATCGTGACATGCGCCAACTGCTGGCCCGAGACGACATTGACACCGTGCTGATCGCCACTGGCGACCGCTGGCACGCTCCGGCTTCCATCCTGGCGGCTCAAGCGGGAAAGGATGTTTATTGTGAGAAGCCCTGTGGGCTGACTATTGAGCTGTGCCAGCGCTTGGCCGACACTTTTTTGCGCACCGGACGGATTTTCCAAGCCGGCACCCAGCGGCGCAGTGTGCCCAACTTCCAGGCCGCCGTGCAGTTGGTCCGAAGTGGAAAGCTGGGACGCATCAAAACCCTCCGCGCCTCGGTCTATCAACCGGTCCTGAAAAACGACTGGCTCCCTCGCCAAAAAACCCCTCCGCCGGAAGTGGTGGACTGGAACCTGTGGCTAGGCCCTGCCCCCTGGAGACCTTACAATGCCGCCTATGTCAAAGGAGCTTGGCGCGGATACTTTGATTTTGACTCCGGCGCGCGGCTGTTGGACTGGGGGGCCCACACCGTGGATTTGTGCCAATGGGCCAACGGTGCCGACGACACCATGCCGGTGGAATACGAACCCCAAGAGGACAAAATCGTCTGCCGCTACGCCAACGGAGTGGAGCTGGTGCTGGAGTTTCTCAAGACTCCCTTTGGCAACCGAGGGCCCAAGTTTATCACCCGATTGGGTACTTGCCCCGTGCGGTTTGAGTGCGAAGGAGGGTGGATTGAAACCGGCGACAGCGGGCAGATAGAAGTTTCGCCTTCGTCACTTCGTTCGCTTTTGCCGCGTTATAAGCGCGTGCGAGGGCTGGATGTTTCGGCCCATGCCCGAAACTTCTTCGATTGCGTCAAATCACGCCGTCAACCGGTCACCGGTCCGGAAATCATGCGCCGTTCGCACATCGCTTGCCACGCGGCTGCGTTGGCCTGGATTTTGGACCGCAAGTTGCGATTCAATCCGGCCAAAGAGGAGTTTGTCAACGACGCGGAAGCCAACCGGCTTCGCCGTCGCGTGGCTCGGGACCCCTGGAGCTGATCCCACGCCATGACCTCCCTCAGTGCGGAAAATCAACGCCTCCGCATGTCGTTTTTGCTGGAGGTGTTGGGACCAGGGCTGATCATGGTGCAGGTGGGTTCCTTGGTCTTGTTTTTGCTCCATGTGTTCTATCGGGGAGCGTATGAAGCACGGTTGCAGTTTATTTTCTGTGCATTTGTATTTGCTGCTGTGCTGATTGCCCGAATTGCCATCTTGGCCGGATCGGCTCATGCCGGGGTGTATGCTTTGGCCTTGGGCATTGTTACCGGTGCGGCTGTGTTGCGATTCATCGCTCCCAGTGCGGTCCTGGGACCGCTGCTGGGCAATTTGGCCAATTTGAGTTTGTTAGGCTTGATCTGGTGGTGGGCGCATCGCATCACCTGGGACTGCACCTGGTTGCCGGAAAACGAAGATGCGGCTCATTGGGGGCTGCTGGGCTCTCAGCGCACCCAAGACTCTCCAAGCTCCCATTCCGAGCAGACTCTGCGACGCCAAAGCTGGCAACGCCGCCCGGGGCGCTGGGTGCTGTGGTTTGCTTTGGCCGCTTTGCCGGTCTTTGGGCTAGGATGCTGGTACTTGCCTTCTCCAGAAGCCCAAACCAAAGCAATGACGCTGATGGCCCTGTTTGTCGCAAGCACCTTGGCCTTGCTGGCCTTGACCAGTTATGTGGGACTATGGCGCTATGTGGTGCGTCGCCAAGGTGAGGTGAGCCGCGAGACGGGTTCCACCTGGGCGATGGCCACAGGGGTTCTCCTGGCGGTGGTGCTGTTGGGTGCCTTGTTGCTGCCGCGGCCCGAAACGGTCAAACCCGACCTGGCTGCCGCTAGTCGTTGGCTCACCTCTCCCCTGCGCACCGGCGACCGTTGGGCCCCTGGGCCCGACGAAGCTCCCCAAGGTCCCCATTCTTCCGGAAACCCCTCTCCCCATACACGACTCAATCCCTCCGATCAGCAGCCGGAAAAATCTTTCCCGGAAGAACAACCCCATTTAGATCCCAGTGCAACGGATCCTCTTGATGGATATAATCAGCATTCCCAAGGATCTAAATCCACGCCTCAATCAATTTCGGGAAATCAATCTTCCAATTCTACGACTCAAGACTTCTCCCCTTCAGCTCCCAGGAAAGAACAGACTCAGGCAAACCCTAGGCAGCACTCGGGCACTTCTGCTGAGGAACTTAAACATCAACAAAATAAAAAATCTGCTTCTTCAAGCAGCCAGCCGGCTTCTCAATCCCCAAACTTGAGTGGCTCCTCACGCCGGGGAGAGATTGACCAGTCTGATGCACAATTTTCCCAGTCTCCAAACAGCTCTTTCCCCAGGCATCGCCGTGATTTGCGATCCCGGCAACACTTGACGAGAACCGAGGAAGCTCCAAGGCATCTGTCCCGACAAGAGACGGTCTCGCCCCCTGGCAAGACTTCTTCAAGTTTTCAGCTAACAGGCCGAAATGCGTTAGTCGCTTTGGGAAAATTGATAAAGTGGATATTTTATTTTCTTCTCATAGTCGCTTTAACTTGGTTTTTGATCACACGCCGCAAGGACCTGTGGCGAGTGATTGCCGGTTGGCTGGACACTCTGCGGCAATGGTTACACCGCATCTTTGGCGAGTCCGAAAAGCCTCAAGGTTCCAAAGGGATTCAAGAGAACCGTTTGCCCGAACAACCGTTACCGGTTCGCTTTGAGGAGTTTCGCAATCCTTTTGCAACTTCGGGGCGCATGTCGCCGCAGCAGATTGTGATTTACACTTTTTCGGCTGTTGAGGCGTGGGCCCAGGCTCAAGGTTATCCCCGTGCCAGACACGAACCCCCTGATGGTTTCCTGGCCCGGGTGGCTCATCATCATGCCGCTGTGGCAGAGCACTTGACGCTGTTGGCCGGAAGCTATCAGGATGTTGTCTATGGTGGCCGTGGGATCAGCCAGCCTCGGTTGAGGGTGTTGGCTGAGCTTTGGGCTTACCTGGAACGCCATGCCCGAAGCACATCCCAGAGCTCAAATTTTCAAGAAATCTCCACGCTTGGTGCAAAACAGCCAGGAGGAGCCGGCGGTGAGTGAGTCCATTGCCCGAATGATTGATCACTCTTTGCTTCAGCCCACTTTGACGGAAGATCAGGTGCGTCAAGGATGTGAGCTTGCCCGACGGTTGGAAGTGGCCAGTGTGTGTGTTCAACCCTGGGCGATTCCTTTGGCGGCGGAAGTGCTTTCAGGAAGCCCTGTCCGAGTGGGCACCGTGGTCGGCTTTCCTCAAGGGGCCAACGCCACCGCCACCAAAGTGCACGAAGCGGAACTAGCCTGCCAACAAGGAGCCGTGGAGCTCGATATGGTGGTCAACATTTCTAAAGTACTTTCCGAAGACTGGGACTATGTGGCCCGAGACATCGCGGCCGTGGTTCAAACTGCTCACCGATTTGGAGCCATTACGAAAGTTATTTTTGAGAATGACTTCCTCCCCTCGGACGATTTCAAAATTAAATTGTGCCATATCTGTGAAGAAATAGGTGCGGAATATGTGAAAACCTCAACCGGGTTCGGGTTCGTCAAACAACCCGATGGCTCCTATCGCTACCGAGGAGCCACAGAGCACGATGTGATTTTGATGCGTAAGACCTGTTCTCCCCGGGTGAAGATCAAGGCCGCAGGCGGGATTCGCACCTACGAGCAAGCGGTGCGGTTTCGAGACCTGGGAGTGGATCGCATTGGAGCTTCAGCCACACAGCAGATTTTGGAACAAGAGGCTCAGGCCTTGCGGTCTGGTCAATCCTGAGGACCGACAGAATTTGAAGTCTTAAACCGCTGCAGATGGCTCCAATTGCAGAACTCGCCGCAGAGTTTCAATCAACACTCCAGGATCAAACGGCTTGACCACAAACTCCATAGCACCAAGGGCTATAGCTTCGCGTAAAATCTCACGCTGGTTCAGTGCGCTGACTACTACAACCCTGGCCCTAGGGTCCAGGCGAAGGATGTTTTTCAAGGCATAGCGACCGTCAAATTCCGGCATGACCAAGTCCAGAGTCACTATGTCTGGTCGCAATTGAGAGTACATTGCCGCTGCGACTTTTCCATTGTCTGCTTGTCCTGCTACTTCCCAACCTGCACTGGTAACTGCATCTGTAATCATTTGGCGAATGATAGCTGCGTCGTCAACTATGAGAACTTTTGGTTTCATTTTGAGTTTTCTCCCTGTGAATTTGATCAATTCAGGGAACGCGTAAAGCCAAAGTTATCCTTTTAGATTACAATTGGATCTTCTCCGGCTATACAAATAGTTAGATCTCCAGTGGCACAGTTCAGAGTGACACGGCGACCTTTCTTACCGCCGACATGTTCGGCCACAGGAGTCAGACCTTCTCGCTGGAGAGCTTCCCGAAGTGTACGGATGTTGTCTTGCCCTACATGAATAACTCGGGAGGAGCCGAACATGGAAGCTCCACCAGTGAGTTTAACTTCCAGTTCCTCAGGCGAAACTCCTCGGATTTTGAATTCTCGTAGCATAGCCGGCACAACGCGGTCAGCATAGTTGGCCGCAGGGCCCATCTTGTTTCCAGCCCGGGCCAAAACAACATGGGCCATCGCTCCCAGTTTACCCTTGGGCCAGTACATCACCACGGCCACACAGGAGCCCAAGATGGCCGTCAACAAATCCGGAGAGCGGGCAAAGTGAAGCTGCCCCATTCCTACATTAATTTTTTTAGCGGTCTTCTCGGTAGTGGCGGTCATCTAGCTCTCTCCTACTCCGTTCCGTTTATCTGATAATAACTTATAACCGATATACACAAACAAACTTTTGTTTCGCTTTTTCTATTGAGTGACTTCTGAACAGTGAGACATGGCCTGGTCAAAAAGCTGGCGTAGTTGCTGTGTGGGAACCAGGATCACATGCCAATTGAGCTTTCTCTCGGGATGGAAAAAGCGTGTCTTGCAGATCAGCACTTCAGGGGCGTAAAGGGCTTGCTCCATCAGGGCTTGTTCCAGAACGCTGGCTCCGTAGTCCTGGATGAAATAGGGGGGCGAGGGTACAAGTTCCTTGGAGATTACCCGATTTATTGCATTCATGTATGCACATCCCAATATATTTCCAGTTTCTGTCAATGCGGATTGTTCCAGTTCTGTCCAAGAGCTTTGGTTCTCTACTTCGCGTCGCAACAGGGTAGCTGCCAGTTTACGCCCGTTTTCTTCGTCAAAACACAAGATGATGGATCCTCCAAGCTCATCGTCCATGGTCAGCACGACCATGGTGAGCAGATCATCACCAATTCCCAGCTCCTCCATGGCTTGTTCCAAGGGGAGTTCTTTGACATTTTCCAGTTCCAATGTGATCAGTCCTCCGGTCCAGCGGCTCATCGCTGCGGAGGCTTCTTGTGTAGCAAGGCGAAAGAGCTGTTCAATGCGTGCCAGAGGGTTTTCAGTCACATGGGAGGATTCGCTCGTGGTCATAGGGTCGCTCCTTGCAGGTGAGGGTTTTTCAGTTCACTTGCGCCGTGAACGGCAGCAGCCACATCCAGGATCAGTCCGACGCGTCCATCGCCTAAAATGCTAGCGCCGGCGATGCCCGGAATGTTCCGGTAGTTGTCGGCCAAAGATTTGATCACTACATCTTCTTCTCCCAGCACACGGTCCACACACAATCCTACCTCAGATCCGTCGCAGCGTAGCAAAACCACAGTCAAAGGCGGTTCCAATTGCTTGGGCATTCGTGGTCCATCGTTCCAGTGGAACAGTTGATCCAGATGCACAACCGAAACACAGCGGCCGCGTACATCGGCCACGAGTGCTCCTTGCACTGTAGAAAGTTGGCTTGGGCCGAGCATCACGATCTCGTCAACAGACTCCAACGGAATGGCAAATACTTCGCCGTGAATCCGCACAAGCAGGCTGGGCAGGATAGCCAAAGTCAATGGCAACCGAATGGAGAAAGTGGTCCCTTGCCCGGGGTGGCTTTCCACTTCCACAGAGCCGTTGATGGCCTCGATTTTGGAGCGGACGATGTCCATTCCCACTCCTCGGCCGGATATTTCGGTTACTTGTTCGGCAGTGCTGAAACCCGGTTTCCAGATGAGTTGATGAATTTGTTGAGGAGTGAGTTGTTCGGCTTCGGAAGGGGTGATGATCTTTCGCTCCAGGGCTTTTTCAAGAATTCGTTTGGTATTTAATCCTCGCCCATCGTCTGAGACCTGAATCACAATGCTGCTTCCACGGTGAAATGCGTTGAGGGTGATTGTCCCCCAAGGGGGTTTTCCTGCGGCTTGCCGTTCTTCAGGGGGTTCAATGCCATGATCGGCTGCATTGCGAACAAGATGGATCAAGGGATCTGCCAGCTCGTCAATCATGCGCTTGTCCAATTCGGTTTTCTCGCCCCGAATCTCAAGGCGAATGTCTTTTCCTGTCAGGCGGGTAATATCACGGATGATGCGGCGGAACCTGCTAAACAGTGGCCCGATGGGCACCATCCGCGTATCCATTGCTGTTTTCTGGAGACCCTGGCTGATGCGATCCATCTGGTGGGCGACTTCCGAAAGATCGTTGGCCAGAAGGCTCAATCGGTTTAGTTGACTCAGTTTATCTTGTAGAGCCTGAAGGTTGTTTTCTATTCGGAGTACATGGGTTCGCAGGGTTTCGAGAGTGACTTGAGTTTTCTCGGAACTAGAGTCAAGAGCAGTGTTTTGAATTTTTCTTAATGATTCAAGGGTGTCCTTTAGCAGAAGGTCGGTTCGTCCGCTTCGGCTTGCGGCGCGGATCTGATCGCATAGCTGAGTGAAGCGTGCCTTGGTAATGACCAGTTGCCCGGTCAGGTTCATCAACTGATCTAGCCGCTCAATATCTACCCGAAGGGTCTCTGATGGTTTGGGCGCCCGTGCGGGAGATGTGGCACCCTTGCGTTCTTTGTGAGGGGTTGACTGGTTTCTGGCTTGTTTGGAGGAAGATGTGGCTTGAGCTTCTTGGTGGACATTAGCTGTATGTGATGCTGGTTCTGAAGTGGATTTTGATTCTGATTCTTCGTTTCCAAATGGCTCAATCCGAACGCGGATAACTCCTACGATATTGAGTTGTTTCTCCAAATCACTTTGTTCAATTTCTGTCAACACGGCAAAGAAAACATCGTGCAGTTTTTCGTTTCCTTCTATTTGGTCGGCCGGGGGATCGCAGTAAATCAGGCGTCCCAGGCGATGGAGTTTTTCGACAACTAATTGGGCTTTGAGGTCCTTCAGAGGGAATTTGGGATCCAGGGTCACCTGGCCCATGAATCCCCTGTCGTGCTCTCCCACCTTCGCCCTGATGCGAACTAGATGTTCTGCAAATAGTCGCTCAGAATTTTCTGGAGTTGAGGATTCAGATTGGGATTGCTCGCTATCTTGTGCGGAAGTTTGTGTTTCTTCGTTTACGGTTGCCAGAATACGCTGGGCTACCTCGTGGAATGTGTCAGTGCGGTTTTGCCCTTGGCGTAATCCTTCCACATAGTTTTCCAGGGCGTCTGTACCGGAAAACAGGGCTTCTATTCTCTCAGGGGTGGGAAGAATCTGTTTTTGAGATATTTTTTGTAGCAGTTCTTCCATCATGTGAGCCAGTTTGGATGCTCGGTGCAGTCCAATACTGGCTGCCGATCCTTTGAAACGATGTGCATTGACCAAAAGGGTTTTGATAGCTTCTTCCTCCTGGCCATTTTCCAAGGCCAGGAGCGCTTCGTTCATTTGTTCCAAAGTTTCTTCCGCTTCATCAATAAATATTGACAGGTACTTGGCTGGAACCTGGGCATCATCCTGGACTCCGGCAAATGGATCCGCTGAAGACGGCGATTGGACTGGTACGGTGGACATGGATTCTTGGCTTGATGATTCAGTGGCAGTATGGGGATCAAGTTCCGCAGAGGAGTGTGCGTCAGCATTGGTTTCAGGAGGAGTTTGGTCATCTGCCGGCATTAATGTAGAAGTTTCAATGGATTGCAGTAGCTGTTGGATATGATTGATCAACTGGATAGGATTTGGGGCATCTGTTTGAGGGTCCTCCAGCTTGCGAATTAAGCCAACGAGCGTGTCATAGCTGCTGAAAAGCAGCTCCATTATTTCTTCGGTGAAATTCAGGTTGCCTCGTCTTGCTGCGTCAAAGATGTTCTCTACCCGGTGTGTTAAAGTATTGATCTCTGACAGCCCCAGCATAGCCGAGAGTCCTTTGATGCTGTGGGCTGCCCGAAACATTTCGTTAATGGCATCGGCTCCACAAAGTTCCTTGCTTACCGAGCCGTGTTGAGCCACAAGCTCGTCTAGTCGCAACAAATGGTCGTTGAGCACATCCAGCAGCCGGCTGGATTCGTCCAGGAAATCAGCGAGGAGTTCGTCGTAATATTCGTCCTGAACGAAGTGCCCCTCGGACATAGCGGTTCCCTTACTTGTCTTCGGGTTTCTGGAACAGCCACGGATAGACCCTTTTGAGTGATCCGCGAATGTTGGCCACTCCTTCGGCAGCTCCTGTGAGCAGGTAGCCGCCCGGGTAGAGCACGCGCAGGATGTTTTCCAGTACGCGTTTTTTGGACTCTACATCAAAGTAAATCAGCACATTTTTCAGAACGATCAGATCAAACCGCCCTGATCGCAAAGGCTCCAGCAAATTGTGCTGTTGGTAAGAAATCCATCGGGTCAGCAAGGGTTTTGCTTGCCAGGTATGGTCGTCCAGTTGATTGAAGAAGCGTTGGCGGTAGTCGGCGGGCACGCGGCTCATGGCCCGAGTGCCAAATTTGGCTTGCTTAGCTTGTTGCAAAGCTCCAATGCCGATGTCCGTGCCAAGTATCTTGATGTCCCAAAGGTGAGCGTTGGGTAGGCGAGCTGCGATGCAGCAGGCCAGGGTCACCGGTTCATCGCCGGTGCTGCAAGCGGCTGACCAGATGTGGAGCCTCCGAGGGCGTTTTCCTTGTCGTGCTTCTCGGGCCAGTTGTTCCAGATACTGGTCTTGGAACCATTCCCAATGAACCTCGTCACGGAACAGGAAGGTTTCATGGGTGGTGATTTCCTGGAGAAAGGCGTCCCATTCCGGATCGTCCTCGGAGATGTTTTTGATGTGCTTGTAATAGTCTTCAAAACTCTTGATGCCCGTTTCGCGTAGGCGTCTTCGGAGTCGGTTGGACAGGAGGGCTTTTTTTTGGGGAGAGAGACGAATTCCCGTTCGCTTGTAAACCAGGTCGGCAAACTTAGCCAACAAGCGATCTGAAATTTGCTGAATAGCAAGTTTCCCGTCCACGGCACTTCTCCTTTCCGTCGTAAAAGCCGGATGGTGAACCAGGGCAGAGTGCCCGGAAGGTCACCCTGCCCTGGGTGTGTCCGAGCCGGGCACTTGCGGTGCCCAGTGATTAGCCATCAATCTTGAAGCGAGCCACCAGTTCACGCAGGCTGGCTGCTTGAGCTCCCAACTCCTGGCTGCTGCTGGCCAGTTGTTCGCTACCGGCGGCCACCTGCTCGGTGACTTCCGAGACATTCTGGATAGCGTTGGAGACTTCCCGAGCGCTTTGAGCCTGGACCACCGTAGCTTCGGCGATCTTCGAGATTTCGCTGGCGGTGGCTTCCACGCTTTCAATGATGCGTTTCAGGGCTTCCCCGGTTTGAGCGCTCAGCTCAGCTCCGTCTTCCACGCGCTTGGTGGACTCTTTGATCAGTTGGGAGATTTCCTTGGCGGCTTCGGAGCTGCGTTCGGCCAGTTTGCGCACCTCGTCGGCCACCACGGCGAATCCCAGGCCATGCTCACCGGCTCGGGCAGCTTCGATGGCTGCGTTGAGGGCCAGCAGATTGGTCTGGCTGGCGATTTCGGAGATGACCTGGATAATTTCACTGATCTGCTCGCTGGAGCTTTTGATCAGCTCCATGGCTTCAATGGACTTTTGCACGGCTACGCCGCCTTCCTCGGCCAGACGGGTGGTTTCCTTGGCCACCTGGTCGGCCTGGGTGGCGTTGTCGCGAACGGCTTCAATGTTGCGGGTAAGTTGCTCAATGGAGGCAGTCATTTCTTCCACGCTGGCGCTTTGGGTTTGCGCGCCTTGGGCCAGCGTTTGCGAACTTTCGGCGATGACGCGGGAGCCTTCGGTGAACTGGGCGGCCGCTTCCACGATTTCGCTGACGATGCTGCGCAAATCGGCCAACATTTGCCGCAGGCCTTGACCCAACTCGCCGATGGCATCTTCGCCTTCCAGGGGGACATCCACCGTCAAGTCCCCTTCGGAAGCCCGGCGCACAACTTCCAGCAGCACATCAATCTTGCGGCGCAGCTCTTGTTGAGCCCGACGCTCGTCTTCTATGCGTTGCTTTTCCAGTTCTCGGGCCTTCACGGCTTCGGTGATCAGTTCCCAAGCGATCATGGGACCGGCGTAGTTGCCTTGGGCGTCGTAGATGGGAGCGGCAGTCAAACGCACCCACTCGTTGCCCAATTGGAACTCCGCCGTGTGAGGCAGGTTCTTGGGATCGGAGAGGATGCGGCGTTGGTGGGCAGGGTTCTTGTGAAAGATGTCGTAGCTTTGGCCCACTATCTGATCCACCGGCACTGGCAGTTGGTCTTCGATGCTTTTGAGCGTGCGGTAGCTGGCCGGGTTCATATAAATGATCTTGCCGTCCAGATCGGCCAGCATGATGTTGACGGGCACATTTTCCACGATGGCCTTGTTTCGGGCAGCAGCTTCTTCCAGCTTGAGTTTTTCGGTCACCACTTCCCAGGTGACCATCGCCCCTGCGTATTCCCCTTCTTCATCGAAGATGGGAGTGACATAGAGTTGGAGCCGTTCGTCGGCCAGAGAGATGATGGCCTTGTGAGGCAGGTTGTTGGGGTCGGAGAGGATGCGTCGCACCCGGCGAGGATCTTTGTGGAAGATGTCAATGTTCTGGCCGACCACTTCATCCACTGGCACGGGCAACAGATGCTCCACTTGGCGCAGTGTTCTGCGGCTGGCCGGGTTCATGTAGATGATGTTCCAATTCCGATCGGCAACCATAATGTTCAGTGGGATGTTTTCGGCCACTGAACGGAAGAAAGCCAGATCCAGAGTTTGGCCTTTGGCGCCTTTGGAGGACTTTTTCTTGGGGGTAGCTACTGCTTCTACCATGATGAAACTCCTATTGCATGGAGGAGCGTTGTGAGCCAAACCGGACACACAAGAACGACACCTCAGACTACTGTTCCGACGCGCCTTCCTTGACCGAAGCTTCCGCACTTTCGTCCTGATCCTGGAGGATCTTGTCAATGTCCAGCAGGATCAGCAGCCGTCCGTCCAGCCGGACCAAACCGGTCAGGTATTCCCGACTCACCTTGCCCACCGTGGGCGGTGGAGGAGCGATTTGTTCCTGGTTGATCCGCAGCACCTGACTGACTGCGTCCACGATCAGTCCAATGGTTTTGTTCTGAACATTGACCACCACGATGCGAGTTTCGTCCGTAGGGTCCTGCGGAGGCATGCCAAACCGCAGACGCAAGTCCAGAATCGGAATCACCATGCTCCGCAGATTGATCAGCCCCTTGATGTAAGGAGGAACTTGGGGCACTCGGGTGATTTCCCCCATCAGAATAATCTCTTGCACTTTGGTAATTTCTACGCCGTACTCTTCCTGCCCCAAGCGAAAACTCACCAGTTGCATCGTCCCGGTGCTTTCGCTGCGTTGGGTTTCGGTAGAGCGTTCTTCGGTGGCAGTGGTCATCGGGGACTTCCCTCCTCTGATGGGCGCGTGTTTCCCTCATCCCCTGACAGATCACACAACCTATAGGTTGCAGTCTGCTACGGGGGAAAGCGGCAAAGGGTTGTAAGCGGGAGAAATTTCCAAACTTGAAGGCAATCGGAAAAGTTGTGTTGGCTGTGCGTGCCGGTGGGATCGTGCAGGCCAGGGGGGTTAAATCCAATTTGACATCTGCATGTGGCAACCTATGGTTGGGCAGAACGATCAAGAGGGTCCTGGTGGACCTGACCGGTGGCAGGAACAAACGGGTTATTCCTGCTGGAATCCTTGTTCCCCTGGTATCAAAAGGAGAGTCCCATGAAAGTCCTGGTTGCCGACGATTCCAGCACCATGCGAAAGATTATCATTCGCTCGCTGTTGGCCGTGGGCGTGGACGGAGCTGTGGAAGCCTCCGACGGAAACGAGGCTCTGGAACTGTTCAAACCCGGTGAGTTTGATCTGGTGCTGACTGATTGGAACATGCCGGGCAAGAACGGATTGGAGGTGGTGCAGGCCATTCGGGCCCAAGACCCCAATGTGCCTATCATCATGGTCACCACCGAAGCCGAAAAAGGGCGTGTGCTCCAGGCCATTCAGGCGGGCGTGTCGGATTATTTGGTCAAACCGTTCACGGCCGACACGCTTCGGGAGAAGCTGGAGAAGCACGGTTGTGGGGTCTAGTCCACACACCCAGTCCCCCCGCCCTAGCCGCCGGGCTCCTCTTGGGTTCGGCGGCTTTTTGTTTGTCTGGGCACGCAAGTTGCTCCCCTGTTTCTTTGGACCCCCTTGCCGGTGTTTTGCTTTCCCGGTGCTTGCGGGTGAGGGCAGGTTCGCTACTGTGCCCGTTCCTGGACTTGAGGAGGAAAGTATGGCTCCACTTACTCGCGTCCAGGCCGTTGAAGAACCCCTGTGGCACGAGGCGGAACTTCAGGCCCGAGTGGCAGAAATGCTGGCCCAGGGCCACTTGCCGCCTGGGGAGGCAGGGCCTGTGGAAGTGCATGAAACGCACATCTCCTATGTGTTCCTCACCGCACACAGCGCCTACAAGCTTAAAAAAGCCGTGCGCTTTCCATTTGTGGACTTTTCCACCTTGGAAAAACGCCATCAGGCTTGCCAAGCCGAGGTAGAGCTGAACCGCCGTTTGGCTCCGGAAGTTTATTTGGGCGTGATCCCGGTGTATTGGCGCCACGGAAAGATCACTTTTTCCGGACGACCAGAGCAGGTGGTAGATTACCTGGTTCACATGCGGCGGCTTCCTCAAGAACGCATGTTGGACCATCGGATTCTTCGTGCCCGAGTGCTCCCTGAGCAGTTGCAAGAACTGACTGAGCTTCTGGCCCGATTCTATCGCCACTTGGCTCCGTGCATGCTCCGGCCTGAGGAATATCTCCAGCGATTCTGGCACTTGGTATTGGACAACGGGCGCACGCTTCGTCCGCGGCTTCAGGGGCGGCGGCGTTGGATGCTCCAAGGTGTTCAAACCACCCAACGGCTCTTCTTGCGAGCTGCCGAGGAGCAATTGCGGCGTCGGGTGTGTGATGGGCGAATCGTGCAAGGGCATGGTGATCTGCGGCCCGAGCACATCTGTCTCACCCGGCCTCCTGTGGTGTTTGATTGTGTGGAGTTTTCACAACAGTTGCGACAAGTGGATGTGGCCGACGAGTTGGCGTTTTTGGAAGTGGAATGTGCCGTGTTGGGGGCCGAGGAGCTGGGCCGAAAGGTGCGCACGGAGTGCCTTCGCGCTTGTGGAGATTTTCCTTCAGAAAAACTGGTAGAGTTTTACAAATCCTATCGGGCGTGTGTTCGGGCCAAAGTAGCAGCCTTGCAACTGGACCAGCATCCCCACGACGAAAAGCTTCAGCGACGAATGCACAACTATTTGGAAGCCGCTTGGCAATGTGCACGGCGCATCACCCCCGTGCTGGTGCTGGTGGTGCGCGGCAAAAGCGGCAGCGGGAAGTCCACCTTGGCCCAGGCCCTGGCTTCTGAGTTGGCCCTGCCTTGGCTCAGCACTGATCAGGTGCGAGTGGAGCTGTTCGGAACTCCCGGTTCAGGATTCCAGTGGAATCAAGGACTCTATGCTCCTGAAAACCGTCGCCGGGTCTATCAGGAACTGTTGCGACGAACGGCCGAGTTGCTGGACAAGGGATCAGGGGCGGTGCTGGATGGCACCTTTTTGGAACCTGATGTTGTCAATCAGCTCTGGCAACTTGTGCGACGCTACTCGGCGCAGGCAGTGGCCCTGGAGTGCCGGTGTCCTGAACCCACTGCCCAACAAAGAATCGCTCAACGGAGTTCCCAAGGGGGAAGCCTCTCGCAAGCTCCTGCCGAAGCTCCCTGGCGTCAGCCCCAACCGGCTCCGGTGCCTTTTGCTTCTTTTGTGGTGGACACTTCCGTACCCTTTGCCCAGGAAATGCAGACCACCTGGGCTCACCTGGCTTCCGTGCTGAAGTTGGGATGAACTTTTCCACGGAAGCTACCGGGAAGCGTCTTGGGGCAAAGCCCAAACGGGGCGACGGTTCCAATCCCGAGGCAGGATCACCTCTTGGGCCAGCAGGCGTTTGGCTTCCTCCAGAAGAAATTCTGCTTCCATAAACGGTTCGTAGCTGATGTCTTGCCAGCGCACGCGGCCTTGGGCATCAAGCAGAAAAGTGCCGTGCAACGCAAGGTTTTCAAAATCGTCATAGCATCGGTAGCGCTTGAACACCACCAGATCCGGATCGGCCAGCAGCGGAAATGGAAATCGTTCGGCCTGAGACTTTTTGGCCCAACGCTCGTGACTACGATGTAAGTCTTCCACGGTGTCGGTGCTGATGGCGATTAGACGAATGCCGGCTTGGGCAAATTGTTCGGTCATGGGAGCGAACTTTTCCAGTTGTTCAGCACAGTGCAGGCAGCCATAGCCAAGATAAAAGATCACAATCAGCGGCTTGCCGCGGAACTGTTCCAGACGCACTGTGCGCCCTTGGTCATCTGGCAGTTGCCAGCTAGGAGCGGGCGTGGGAAACCAACGGAAAGGTCCCAGTTCGGAAAGCTCCGGTCGCTGCAGAATGTCCTGGGGCACCACTTGCGGAAGCGGCCAGTGGGCGCTGAATCCGAGCTGAGGAGCAATCCACGAAATCCTTGCAAATGGCGGAACATCCATATCCACACTATGACCCACTTGTTGCAGGTGTTTCATGGCACGGACGGCTTCTCGTTTGCGCCCCAGACCAAACAGCACTTCCACCCAAGTGGCCTGCGCCAGTGCGTCTTGAGGGTCGGCCAGAGCGGCGGATCGGGCCAGTTCCAGAGCTTGCTGCTTTCGTCCGTAACGGAGCATCAAGCGAGCCAGGTGTTCTCGGATCACGAACCGACTTTTCTTCAAAACCTGCCAATCGTTTTCACTGCCTTGTCCTTGATGGATATTAAACCGGGATTGAAGTTCGCCCAGGACTTGATTGATAAGATTCTTTTGGTGCTGAAAGCGTTTGCGAATTTGCTTTTCTTGTTGAGATTTTTGATTTTTTGACTTAGATTTTTTTCTCAATATTTCTAGTTGTTTTCTTTCTTGTTGGGCCACTTCTTTTTGAAGGAGCTTCAGTTCTTCCAACACTTGTTGAAAATAATTTTGTTTTCCAAGTTCCAGATAGGCGATGGCCAGCACGCGCCAGCGACGAAGTCGTTGTTCAATGGTGCCTTCGTCTTGCAAGTAGGCGCTGTTGCACAACTGGACAGTCTGATCCCAAAGCTCAAAGCGTTCCAACACCTCCAGAGTGCGGCGATGGCCGTAGAAGGCGGCACTGCCAGGGGTAGTGAGCTTGTTCTTCTGGGGATGCCGAGGTAATTCCAAGAGGTTCATGGCCAGCGAGAGGGCATCGTGTGCTCGCCCAAGCTTGCTCAGAGTCCTGGTGAGCCACTCGTTATTGTGGGCATAGTTGAAAATTTGGTAAGGCATGACCCGTTGGCGGATCATGTGAGCGTGGTCTACTCGGGCTGAGGCTTCCTGGTGCCACGCTGCGTCGGCATAGCGTCGCAGGCGCCAGTAGATATGGCCCGGCATGTGCCACATATGAGCAATCGCTGGGGCCGACTGGCCACATCGGGCAGCCGAACCCAAGGCGTTTTGAGGACGGCGGTAGTCCCAAAGATGAATCCGATAGTGGTGGACCGGATGAAACGGATTGGCTTGAAGGACTTCTTCAATCACGCGATCGGCTGCCACATAGCTTTGAATCGTGCCGTAGTTTCGTCCGGCCCAAATTGCCCAGGCCAGGAATGCTCGGGCTTCCAGTTCTTGAGGAAAGTCTACCGCTAGGGCATCCAAGTCCCGAATCAACCTGTACCAACGCTGCCGAGGAGGTTGATTGCTGTTGACAAATCGGTCCAGAAGCGCGATCCAGCGTCGTTCTCGGGCTGAGATATGGTTTTGATATTTCTTGGCTTTTTTGATAAATCCTCGTGCCCGCTTCAGGTTGGAATAGTTGGCCATGGCCATTCCCCAATAGGCCATTGCGCACTGGGGATCCAATGCAGCGGCTTGCCGAAAGGACCGCTCGGCTTCAAAGTACCAGAACCCGTGCAACTGGCCCACACCTTGGTCAAAAAAGGCTTGAACCTTGGGATGGCTCGTGGTCACAGGCAAGTGGACCTGACCGGTGCCGCCGATCAGCACTGCTCGTTGACGAGGACCCTCGTTAAACGCCTCACCATGATAAGAATGGCCAGGCGGAATCGGGTTCAGTTTGTTGTCGGAGGAGTTGGATTGGGCGTTTGCTTGGGAACCCAGACCCCAAACGCCCAAAATTGCCACTGCGATCCACTGGATCCAAGTTGCAACTGCGCTGTGCGGAAGTCTTGGCATGGCAATACCCTTTCACACGAGCTCCTCAGGAAGGTGCAACAAGTATAACCCCTGTAGCTATCAAACGGAATAAATCTCACCCGGTGGAAGCAAACCAAGGAGCAGAACTCCGACTTTCTGGGGGTGCAATGAACAAGAGGGCTCGGATAGGGAAAGATCAATCTGCCTGTAATAAGATTATGTGAAGATTGTTCTGCTAGTGACATTTTAGAAGTTTTATTGTCAATTTCTTAATCAAATTGCATTGTATAGTCTTGGGAAAGTTGTCTTTGAAAAAGAAATCGCACTGTTCTTTATTGGAAAATTTTTGCAAAAAGAGCTGCTGATGTGGCCCAGGGAACTTGGCAAGGGGCAGTGGTCTGTTCACTTGGCGTGTTTTTTGCAAAGTGCTCTAGGGCTTTAGACTCTTGCTTGTTCTGTGAGAATTTGAACCAGCTTCTGGGGATTTTGAGTTTGGCGAAGCAGGCTCACTTGTCGGGTGGCCCAGTCGGGCCCTTGGGCCAGCCGCAGCACGCGCTCCAGGTAGGGGAGACAATCCAGTTGTCGGGCGGTGGGACGCAACAGCTCCACCAGCCGGTGCACTGTTTCCTGGCAACTGCGCACCTCGTAAGTGTAAGAGTCCACCAAGCTGGCTCGCACCCCGAACCGACACGCACGCCATTTGTTCTGCCGAACCATCATCGGATGGCAGTCGTGCTGATAAGCCCCTTGGTCAATTACATCGCTCAAGGCTTTAACCAGGCATTGGATCAGGGCCGTCAGAGCCAACACATCGTCCAGATTTCCCGGCATGTCGCACACACGGACTTCCACGGTGCCAAAGTTGTGGTGAGGCCGTACATCCCACCAGATCTCTCGAATCGTGTTGATAAAACCGGTCTCCACCAAGTGGTTGACCAGCCACACATATTCGCTCCAGTTTCGCATGAGGGTAGGCAATCCGGCCGTGGGCAGACCTTCCATGATCTTGGATCGCATGGAGCCTAGTCCGGTGGGGCGACCTTCCCAAAAGGGACTGCTGCACGAAAGGGCCAGCAGCGTGGGCAAGTGTTGCATAATGCGGTCGCAAATCATCACGGCTTTGTCCCCGGAGTCCACGCCCACATGCACATGCAGTCCAAAGGTAACCAACCTTCGGGCCATTTCTTGCAGAAGATCAACGAGCATGGCGTAGCGCTGGTTGGGCGTGACTTGCTGATCGTGCCAGGAGCTGAAAGGATGAGTGCCTCCCCACCACAACCGCACTCCGATCCGATCACACAACTCCTGCACCACTTGGAGCTTTTCCCGCAGGTCTTGTTCCACTTGGCTGACGGTCAAACACACGCCGGTGTTGAGCTCCACGCAGCATTGCATCAGTTCGGGTTTGACATAGCCTTCCAGCTCTGAGGGGATTTGGGCGAGGATGTCTTGCACCGCGCTTCGCAAAGCCATGGTTTGGGCATCCACTAGCCCCAGCTCCAGTTCCACACCCAGGGAAGGTTGCTCATTGGACCGGAAGAGGAGCTTTCCGGGACCGGGGCTGCTGGCCGGTTCTGAAGGGTTCATACTTGGCCCAAGCGTGCCAGTGGCCGGAAAGTTCTGAGGCAAAGGCACACTCATGTCTGTTCCTGCTTGGACGCTGGAGGATTGACAAAACAGGCGGGGTGATACTGGGCGAAGCGTAACAACACACGGGCCATGATCCGTGCGCTGTGGAGCATGGCAAGTTCGTCAATGTCAAACTGAGGGGAGTGCAAGGGAGTCATGGGCCCTCGGGGACTACGGCACCCGACGCGGAACAGCACTCCCGGAACCGATTGCGTAAAGTAAGCAAAGTCTTCCGAACCCATGCTCGGACGCGGAATCAACTCCACATGATCCGCTCCCAACACTTCTTGTGCCGCTTGCTGCACGAGACGAGTCAAACGGGTGTCGTTTTCCACAGCGGGGGATCCCCACTGGGAACGGAACTCAATCCGCGTGCCGGAGGTTTGGGCCAGTCCTCGCACAAGTTGTTCTATGTGACGCAGGGTTTTTTCTCGGGTGTGCACACTCAGGGTGCGTAAGGTGCCGGCCAGTTGGACTTGTTCCGGGATAACATTGGGATTGTGGCCACCTGTGATCTGGCCCACGGTCAACACCACGGCTTCGTGCGAATCGGTGGCCCGAGGAACAAACAAATACAAAG
>JAJRRR010000178.1 GCA_024279285.1 Planctomycetota bacterium | reverse complement strand
GTCCGCTTGGACATAGTAGCGGTCGCTTAGGTAGTCAAACACCACCGCCCATTGCAACCCCCAATCCACCGCCCGACGGAACACCCCGGCGGTGAGGAACACCTGATTTCTCCCGCCGTCGGGTCCTTCAAACCGGCTTCCGGTAAAGTTGGTGTGCACGGCGCGAAAACCCACTTGGGCGCCCAAGTCCCAATCATTGAACAGCCGCACTCCGTAGTTGATTCCTTCGTGAAATCCGAAATTTGCGTTTTGGGTCAAGTCCACTGGTCCTTGGAAGCTCTCCATGCCGATGAACACTTCCAGGTTTTGCCACCAGGGCCAGTAGTGGCCTGGGGGTTGCTCCCAGGGGCGGTCCTCGTACTCGGGTTCCGGGGCAAGTTGCTCGGAAATCACTTCTTCCACACCTGCGATAACAGGATCGGCCTGGGGTTGGTCTTCTTCAAACGGATCGTAGTTTTCCTGGGAGGTCGGATCCACGGGTTTTGAACCCCTCAGGGTTCTTGGGGCAGGAAGCACCTCGGGCAGTGCCGAAAACCGAGGTCCTCGGGGACGACGAAATTGAAGCTCCGCCGCTGTTTCCTCCACCGGGGCGTCCGACCAGTGGATGCGGTTGATCCAGGCCCTGGGTCGTTCCTGAGCTTGGAGAGAAACCGCCCACAGGCATACCGCCAGCCACGCCGTCGCTGCTAGAATGCGTTTCATCGCCGTTTCTGCCATCAAAACGAGTTCCGCCGAGCCTATGCAGCAGAAAGCTCTGCCCCGGGATATCGTCTCCTAAGAGCCGGAACTTTCGTCAAAATCGCTAAATCTTGCCCAAGCAGCAAAACTTCACACCCTTCAGGGGTGCTAGCCACCGCCAAGGACGCCCCGCTCAAGAAAACACCACCGCGTGCTTAGCTTCTCGGACGCTGATCTATCAGGCGTTGTGCTTTGCCTTCAAACCGCGGCAGGGTGCCCGGGGGAACGGTCCGCACCTGAATCCGAAGCCCCAAACGATCCTTCACCGCCCGGGCTATCCGCCGGGGGTCGTTGCGAGGGTCCTCCACTTCCAGCTCCACCTGGTCCAGCTCCCCTTGACGAAACAAGCGAATGCGGAACTCTCCAAGTTCGGCGAAGGACCTCACGATAGCCTCCAGGGCCGAGGGATAGACATTCACCCCCCGCACCGTGACCATATCATCACACCGACCAAGCACCCCTTGTTCCAGAAGCACGAACCCTCGCCCGTTCTCAGGCAAACGGGGCCGGACCAGATCGCCGGTTTCGTAGCGGATCAGCGGACAGCCTGGGCGACCCAGGTTCGTTAGCACCAGTTGGCACAATTGTCCGTTGGGCTGGGTGGGCCGGCCTTGCAGGTCCAAAAACTCGGCCACAAACAGCATCTCGTTGACCAGCAGCCCTTGGGGATGAGGGATACCCCAAGGGCCCAACTCCGTGGCCCCAGCGTGGTCGTACACTTCGGCTCCCCAGGCTTGCTGGATACGCTGGCGTACCTCGGGGACCGATCCTCCCGGCTCCCCTGCCACGATCAGTCCTCGCACCGGCAGGGGGGCCAACTCCAGCCCTTGCTCCCTGGCCACCTCGGCCATCCGCAAAGCATAGCTCGGGGTGCACAAGACCAAAGTGGCCTGAGTTTCCCGAATCAAATGAAGCCGCCCTTGGGTATCCAATCCGCCGGCCGGGATGGTCATCACCCCTCGGGCCACCAAGGCGTCAAACGCACTCCAAAATCCCACAAACGGCCCAAACGAAAACGCCAACACAGCCCGATCCCTAGCCGTCACTTCGGCTGCATCTAGCACCCATTGCCAGGCTTCCACCCACCAGCGCCAGTCTTCGGAAGTGTCCAGCACGCGCACCGGATAGCCACGGGAACCGGAAGTTTGATGAAACCGCACATAGCGGTCCGGGGGCCAAGTGTGATTTCGGGCCAGCCGCAGAGGGTCACCCTCAGACGGCAAAAGTTCTTCTTTAGTGGTGGTGGGCCAGGTGGAAAGCTCTTCCAAGAAAGAAAGCCGCCTGGGTACAGAAGCCAGCTTTTGAGCGTAAAACCGGTTTTGGGGCAACACTTGAGAAAGCAACCGGTTAAGTTGCTCAAGCTGCCATTGGGCCAATTGCTGGCGATCCATATGGAAAAACTGCTTGCGCCGCGCTTGGCTCCACATGGCCACACCTCCTGCTCAACCAAGCTCATCCTAGCCCCATCCACGGAACCTAGCCAGAGTTTCGCCAAAGGGCTTGTTCTAAGCCACCGGATGCGTCTAATGTTGGGTGCACGGCACGCATTGCTTCACTTCCTCGGCCAAGGAGCGTCAAGGTGCGTTGGTCGCAAACTTTTATTCCCACACTCAAGGAAGTACCCGAAGGGGCCGAAATCCCCAGCCATGTGCTTATGCTCCGCGCAGGGCTCATCAGCCAAGTGATGGCCGGAGCCTATACTTACTTGCCCTTGGGACTGCGTGCACTGCGCAAGGCAGAGCAGATCGTGCGTGAGGAGATGGATCGGGCCGGAGCCGTGGAGCTGCTCATGCCGGCCTTGACTCCCATGTCGCTGTGGCAACGAACCGGACGCGATCGGGATTTCGGTCCGGTGTTGATTCACTTCCAGCTCCAGCGAGGCAACCGCAAGGTGCACCTGGCCTTGGGCCCCACCCACGAAGAAGTCATCACCGATCTGGTGGCCCGATTCATCTCCAGCTATCGCCAACTGCCCATCACCTTCTATCAGATTCAAACCAAGTTCCGCAACGAAGAGCGCCCTCGGTTTGGCGTGCTTCGCACCAGCGAGTTTCTGATGAAAGACGCCTACAGTTTCGGCACTTCGCTGGAACAGCTCAACGAAAGTTATCAGCGGATGTATGAGGCTTACTGCCGGATTTTTGATCGCTGCGGGCTGGAGTATCTGGCCGTGGAGGCCGAAAGCGGGCCCATCGGAGGCGAAGCCAGCCATGAGTTCATGGTTCCTGCCCAGCACGGCGAAGATGTGCTGGTCAAATGCGACCGGTGCTCCTACGCCGCCAACACCGAACGTGCCGCACGACGCAAAACCGATCAACCACCTCCCACGGAAGACCTGCAACCCTTGGAACTGGTGGACACTCCCGGAGCAAGCACGATTGAACAGGTGAGCCGCTTTTTGGGCTGCGAGCCCCAACGGCTGATCAAAACCCTCATCTACCTGGCTGACGGCAAACCGGTGGCCGTGCTGATCCGCGGGGACCACGAAGCCAACGAGAACAAAATCCGCCGCTTTCTGGGCGCTTCGCGCCTGGAGCTGGCCACGCCGGAGGTGATCGAGCAGGTGACCAAGGCTCCGGTGGGGTTTGCTGGTCCGGTGGGGCTGGAAGGTGTGCCGCTTTATGCCGACTGGGATGTGGCCCTGGTACGCAACGCCGTGGTGGGAGCCAACCAAAACGAGCGGCACTATCGGGGAGCCAACTTGGGACGCGACTTCCTGGTGCCCGAAGACCATTTCGGAGACCTGCGCATGGTGGTGGAGGGTGACCCTTGCCCGAGATGTGAATCCGGCACACTACGCACCAGCCACGCCATAGAAGTAGGCCATGTGTTCAAATTGGGCACCAAATACTCCCAAGCCCTGGGAGCCCGATTCACGGATCGGGACGAACAGCTTCGGGAGATCATCATGGGCTGCTACGGCATCGGTGTGAATCGCATTCTGGCTGCCTTGATCGAAACCAGCCACGACAAAGACGGCATCATCTGGCCCTTGGCCCTGGCCCCCTTTGAAGTGGTGGTGCTGCCGCTGAATGTCCAGGACGAACAAGTGCGCCAAGTGGCTTGGAAACTCCACGACGAGCTGGAAGCTCAAGGGGTGGAGGTGCTGCTGGATGATCGGGACGTTCGTGCAGGGGTGAAGTTCAAGGATGCCGACTTGATTGGGTTCCCGCTCCGGGTCACGGTGGGCCAGAGGGCCCTGAAGCAAGGCCAACTGGAGCTCAAATGGCGCTGGTCCTCCCAGGCGATTTCGGTTCCGGTAGATCAGGCCGCCGAACAAATCCCCCAAATGCTTCAGCAAGCCCGAAGCGTCCCCTTCCGGCAACTCCTCCAGGAGCAAAAGCAGGACACTTCGCAGACCAGCGGGTAAACTGTGTCTTAGCCTGGCAGCGGGTACACGAGCACTGGGCAGGTGCATCGGGTGAGGGCCAAGGCCATGGGCAGTGTGCGTCCAGTCAGGCCCGTGTTGTTGGTGGTAGCTGTGTTTTCCCGACACGAGGAAGCTATTGCTTGGGCCCAAAAACGGCTAGAGGAACACTTCGGGCCCGTGGCCCTGGAAAGCCCGGTGTTTGAGTTTGAACAAACCGATTATTACCAGTCCAGCATGGGCCGAGGGCTTAAGAAACAATTTTTTGCATTTGAGCATTTGATTGATCCGGCCAGATTGCCTGAAATTAAATTGTTGACCAACACCTGGGAAGAACAACTGGCCCAAGGCCGCCGCTTTCCCGAACCGCGGCCGGTGAACATTGATCCGGGTTATTTAGAATTGGGTAAACTGGTTCTGGCTTCCACCAAAGATCACGCACACCGGATATATTTGAGCCAGGGGATCTATGCCGAGGTGACACTTCACTATTTGCGCAACCAGGGGTGGACCCCTTGGCCGTGGACATTTCCCGATTACCGGCGCAAAGAGTATCATGAATTTTTCCTGCAGTGTCGTGAGTTTTATCGCCAGCGATCCGGCCAGTGCACCCAATGAGCCAACAAACTCAAACCCGACCTCAACTGTTCCGCTTCACCTGCCCTCATTGCGGGTATCAGTCCCTGGTGAAGCAGGAGGAGTTGGGCCAAAGGGGTCCCTGTGCAGGCTGTGGGCGTCCGATAGAGATTCCCACCCAAGAGTGTTCCACGCTTCGGGCCCAGAGGTCCCGAGGAGTGTCAGGAGCTTGGGCAGCGGTGAGTTTAGCTACTTTGGCTGTGATGGTGTTTGCCTTGGGTGGGCTTTGGGACCAAGGACGCCAGTGGTTGATTCAGCAGCAGCGAGGACAAGTGGGGCCTTCAGCCCGATGCCAGCAAAACCTGGCTCGCATCGCCGCCGCCCTGCAAGGTTATCGGAACCACCACGGGCATTGGCCCCCCGCTTGGACCAAAGACAAACAAGGACGCCCTCTGCACAGTTGGCGCGTGTTGATATTGCCTTACTTGGGCTATCAGGATCTTTACGACCGGATCCGGCTGGAGGAGCCTTGGGACAGCCCCCACAACAGGCAATTTCACCAACAAATGCCTCCAGAGTTTGCCTGTCCGGCAGCCGGAGCTGCGCCCGGCATGAGTTCTTATGTGGTGGTAGTGGGACCGGAGTGTGTGTTTCGTGGTGCCACAGGTTCCACCCTCCCCCGAGGTGCTGATCCCCCAGAGACCATCATCCTGGTGGTAGAAACGGCCCTGGCCGTTCCCTGGATGAAGCCTGCCGAACTGGACTTGCAACGCATGGATTTCTTGATCAACTCCCCCTTTGCCCACTCCATTTCCAGCTACCATCCCAACGGAGCCTATGTGGCCACAGTGGCCGGAACGGTGGTCTTCCTGCCCGACAACACTCACCCGGAAGTGGTCACCCAAGCCTTGACCACGGCCGACGATGGACCACCTTCGTTGCCCTAGTGGTTGGAAGTTATTTTTTAGAAATCAAAAAGTCGCACTAGTTTTCCCAACCGGCCATGACTGGATTCGATAGGGAAGAAAAAAACTGGTCACCGAAAGACGCTCAAGGGGCAAACCTCTGGTGGGAAAATGTCCCTTTGAATAAATGGTCCCAATGGCTGATTCGGGTGAGCAATTTGAGGCTGAATAATTTTCAAAATCATCAGGAAGTTCAAGAAATAATCCAACAAGCGATCCGATGGGAAGCTCCCCTGATTAAAATTAGTGATTTAGAAAAGCGGCTAGCTAAAGACCCTGGATTTACATCCAAGGTGATTGATGATTTGCTGTTTCACCCAGGCACTCGCTTGGTAGTTTATGGCACCTTGGCCCCTGGAAAGTGCAACCACTGGGTAGTAGCCGATTTAGTGGGGCAATGGTATCCGGCCCAAGTCTGCGGCAGACTCACCTATACAGGAATCATCCCCTACCTGACCTGGAGCTTCCATGCTCCTGAACTGGATGTGCTTGTTTTTCACTCTCCCGAACTCCCAGACCATTGGAACCGTATAGACGATTTTGAAGGCCCGTGCTATTTGAGAGTGTTAATTCCTGCCCGGATCAACGGCCGTCTGTGGCCGTGTTTTGTTTACCATTGGGAAAGCACTTGGCCTCCTGAGGACAGTGGTGTTGAAACTTAGATTTTGGATTTTTCGTTTTCCTCAAATAAGGCGCAACAGGCGAGAAAAGTTCTAAAACAACGCTTGTCCAAATTTCAGTATCCCTATGGATTGATGAAGGGCACTTTTATTATTTCTGCTTGGGTGAGTTTTTAGCTCGTCGATACTTTTCTTGCCATTTTTTCCACAACTGGGTGTGTTTGCTTTCCAGCACCACCGGGCGACCTTGAATCCAGGCATGGGTCACTTGGGTAGGCACTTCCAGCACATCGTCGGTGGTGACGATCAAGGTGGCATCTTTTCCAGGGCTCAAGGAACCGATCCGATCGGCCAGTTGGAAAATCTCGGCTGGGCGCAGTGTGATGCTGCGCAGCGCTTCCTGCTTGGGCAGCCCAAACGCGGCGGCAGTGGCGGCATGATAGGGCAAGTTGCGCACATTTCCCTCACGCTCGTCACCGGAGATGCAAAACCTCACTCCTGCCCGATGCAACCGAGCCGGCACAGTGAACGGCTCATCGTAAGGATCGTGCCTGTATCGGGGCAAGCGATGCACACCGGCCACAATGACGCTTACCTGGTTTTCGCGGAGCAGTTGAGCACATCGGGGAGCGTCGTACCCGCCGACGATGATCAGCCGCAGATGGTACCGGCGTGCAAAAGCCACGGCTTCCTGAATCTGAATCTGCTCATCGGCCCGAACCAAAAGCGGCATCTTCCGCTCAAAAAGCCCAATCATGGCATGCCATCGGGAATCGTGGTCCGAGGGGGGAACCTGGGCCTGTCCTTGGGCTTTCCAGGCCCGATAGTACCGTAGTGCCTCGTCCATGGCCTGGTGGAGTCGTTGCAATCGGTTCTTTCGCTGCTGGAGCAGGGTTTGCCGTCTTCCGCGGCTAAGCCACCCGGGGGTGCGCACGGCCGCAGGCCACTGGACCACCAAGGCGACATCGGGAGCCAAGAGCATGTCTTCCCAGGTCCATCCGTCCAGCATCATCACACTGGCCCGACCTGAGAGCAGCCCACCACGCGGGGCAGAAAGACACAGCAGCACCCCATTGGCTCGGGTCACCGGAATGCGATGGCTGTCGGGATTGAAGGCCACATGGGCCTGGACATTGGGGTTGATCAATCCGGTTTCGCGCTGGTCGCGTGTGGCGCGCACAGCCGGGATTTCCACCAGTCCCAGATTGGTCCAGGCGTCAAACAAGGCCGGATAGACATGGCGCCCTTGGAGCCGAATGACCTGAGCCCCTGGAGGGATTTTTACACCTCGGCCCACCGCCACAATCTTGCCCCGATCAAACACCACCGTGCCAGAGGCAATGGGAGGGCCCAACATGGTGTGGATGGTCCCGTCGACCAAGGCCACAGGACGAGTCTGCGGTGCACCGGGCACGAACGGATGGGCCCAGGCCCAGCCACCAGCAAGGCCCAACCAAAGAACCAGCGCCAACCAGGTCCAGCAAACTCCGCGCTCTTTCATCACCGAGGCTCCTGGTGCTGGTGGAGCATCTGGCAGTGGCTGCAAAACTCGTCATAACGCACCCAAAGGGTGTCCGGATCCTTGGAGCTTTCCTGGGAGGGTTTTTCGCCGCTGGCAAGGACTTTCTGGATCAACTGCTGTCGCATTTGCTCAAATCGGGCCCGAAGTCGCAGGTCCTCTTGACGGTCAAAGTACTTGCGACCGTCAATCCAGGTCTGCTCGCACACGGCAAACATGGACAGCGGCTCACGGCTCCAGATGACCAGATCAGCGTCCTTGCCGCGCTGGAGCGAGCCTACATAGCGATCAATGCCCAACTGAATGGCCGGATTAAGTGTGACGAACTTCAGGGCTGTTTGGAGGTCCAGCGAGCCGTACTTGACCGCCTTGGCCGCTTCGGTGTTGAGTCGGCGTCCCAGCTCGGCACTGTCGGAGTTGAACGAAACCACTACTCCAGCCCGATGCATCAACGCCCCGTTGTAGGGTATGGCATCATAAACCTCAAACTTGTAAATCCACCAATCGGAAAAGCTGGAACCACCGACTCCGTGGGCGGCCATCACATCGGCCACTTTGTATCCTTCCAGGATGTGCTGCAAAGTGCCGATCCGAACGCCGAATTGTTCACAAGTGCGGATCAGAGCTAGGATTTCGCTTTGGCGATAGCTGTGGCAGTGGATAAGCCGTCGGCCTTCCAGCACTTCGAGCAGGGCTTCCAGTTCCAGATCGCGTCGGGGCGGGAGCATACGCTGCTGTTGGCGGCGCCATTGTTGCCAGCGACGCTTGTAATCCTGTGCCCGACGGAATGCGTCCCGAATCAACTCATCCACGCCCATTCGGGTCTGAGGATATCGGGTGGTGAACTGATCCCCCCAGTTGCTCTGCTTGACATTCTCGCCCAAGGCAAACTTGATTCCCGGGGGCGCACGACGAAACTTCATCTGCTCGTCCAACAGTCCCCAACGAAACTTGATCACCTGATTCTGCCCACCGATGGTGTTGGCCGAACCGTGCAAAATGTTGGCCGCAGTCACCCCACCGGCCAGTTGGCGATAGATGTTGATGTCGTCCGGATCAATAAAGTCACCGATGCGCACTTCGGCGGTGATGCTTTGGGTGGATTCGTTCACTCCCCCGTCGGTGGCGATGTGGGAATGGCAATCAATCAACCCGGGAGTGATGTGCTTGCCTCGGCAATCTATGACCAAAGCTCCCTCGGGAGGCTGGATGTTCTGGCCCACGGCTTCTATTTTCCCTCGCACCACGAGCACCGAAGCGTTTTTCAACACGCCTTGAGGGCCGCAGGTCCAAACGGTAGCACCACGGAACAGGACCACAGGCGGCTGCTTAGGCACGCTCCAGCGTCCAAAAGCTCCCAGGGGATAGTTCACTTCAAACGAAGCCTTTTTGGGCTTTTCCCGGGTTTTTGGAGTTGAGACTTTCTTGCTTTTGGCGGTTGGAAGCGGCGTGTGCTCCAGAAGCCGTACTGCCGTAGTAGCCCCTTGGGGCCAGAGCACCTGGCCTTGGGCCCCCTGGACTTTTCGCCCTTCAGGGGACCAATACACCGTCAAGCTCAATGCCAGAGTGCCTGAGCCTTGAAACAACTTTGCCGACACCGTGGCCCGAAGGTGATTCTCCTCCCAGCGGAGCTGCTGGAGTTTTTCCTGGTTTTTCTGGTGCTTGAGCGTGCCTTGGAGCTTGCCCTTTTGGAGCTGAAGTTGCATCTGCACCACCACCGGCTGGCCTTGAGGGCGATGGAGCTGCAACTTCCAGGTGCCGGCCAGTGCCACGAGGTCCGGATCGTGAAACCGATAGCGGCGTCCTTGGACCCAGGTCTCCAGCACTTGAGTGTTTTTGTGGAACAGATCGCCGTCGGTGATGAAGAACGAAGCCACCTTGCCAGGTTCCAAGGTGCCATAGTGGCGGTCCAGACCAAACCAGCTCAAAGGCACCGTGGTGAGTGCGGCCAGGGCTTTTTCCGGTGGCAGTCCGTGCCGGACGGCTTTGCGCACTTGAGCCAG
>JAJRRR010000177.1 GCA_024279285.1 Planctomycetota bacterium | reverse complement strand
GGCCCTTCGGGCCATCAGCTTGCAACGCTTGTTGGAGCAGAAACGCCAGGCTCAGGCCAACTTGCGCACCACCCAAAGTTTCCTCAGCGCCACTGAGACGGCCGTTTCTGGAGCTACCGGAGTGCTCAATGATGTTCGGGGAGCGGTGATCTCGGTGGCCGATACGATCACCTCCCCCGAGGCCAAAAGAGCCGTCGCCCAGCAGATTGAAGCCGCTATCGGTCAACTGCTGGACATGGGCAACCAGCGGTTCCGCGACCGCTTCTTGTTCGCCGGATCGGTGGCCCAGCAACGCCCTTTTGAAGACCTGGGCTATGGGATTGTTTATCGGGGCAACGAGGGAGAACTACTCAGCTACACCGACACCGACATCCTGACCCCAGCCAACATCACCGGAGCGGAAATCTTTGGTGCTCTGAGCCAGGAAGTGCGAGGCACAGTGGACCTGGACCCGGTGCTTACTGAGCAAACCCCTTTGGCCGACTTGCGCGGCGGGCGGGGAATCACTCCAGGGAGCATCCTCATCAGCGACGGAACCAACTCTGCCGTGGTGGACATTAGCTCCGCCCAAACCATCGGCGATGTGGTGCGGCTGCTGGAGGGGGTCAACTTGCCGGGAAATCGCCTCAGTGCCTATGTCACTCCCAAAGGGTTAGTGCTGGAACTGACCAGTGGAAACCTGACCGTGCAAGAGGTGGCCGGAGGAACCACAGCGGCCGAATTGGGGATCAAGACCGATGTGGGGGTGGGCACAGGCCCTCTGGTGGGAAAGGACCTCGATCCGATCTTGCGACCCACCACCCGAGTGGATCAGATTTTGGGCACCCGAGCTTGGGCCCGACTCAATGTCCCCACGGCCAACGGTCGCATCGTCATCGAAGCCCGAAGACCCGGAGAACAGTGGAACGGTTTTACTATTAACATCGTCGGAGGCGGCACGGCCGGGTCGGAAACCGTCACCTACGACCCAGTGGGAAAAACCATTACCATTCAGATAGAAGAAAACCTCTCCACGGCCCAAACCGTAGTCTCCGCCTTCAACGCCTCCCCAGCAGCCGCGGATTTCGTGGCCCGATTGGACCTGGGACACGACGGCACCGGGCTGATGAGCCTGGGCTCGGCCACCACTCAGGGAGGCTCCGGGGAAGCCCTGGACTTGGACTCCGGACTGCAAATCCTCAACGGCAAGCAGCTCCACACGATCACCTTCACAGGAGCCGAAACCATTGAAGACCTGCTGAACATCCTCAACGGCTCTTCGGCCCAGGTCGTAGCTCAGATCAACGACACCGCCACGGGGATTGACATCCGTAGCCGGATCAGCGGCACGGACTTTACCATTGGCGAAAACGGCGGCAGCACGGCCACTCAGTTGGGCGTGCGAAGCTTTGCCCCCCAGACCCGACTGGAAGACCTCAACTATGGCCGTGGGGTGCTAACGGCCCAAGGGCCCGATTTCATCATCCGTCGCAAAGACGGCGTGGAGCTGGAAATTGATCTCACGGCCGGCCAAGGGGCTTGGGTGATGTTAGACCCTCCCGGGGCTGACAACGGGCTGATTTTGCGCGTCAAAACCCCTGGCCCGGAAGGAAACCAATACTCCGTGCGGATTGAAGACAGCGGGCCCGGCGGTGGAGACTCCGTATTCTTGGACGGCAAGGTGCTTGTGTTTCGCGTCGATGTGGCGGCTGGCTTCTCTGCTCAAGAGGCTGTGGACCTGCTCAACAACGATCCCAACTTGAGCCAGATTTTTGAGGCTCAGTTGGACACGCTCAACGACCCGGGCAACACCGGCTCGGGGAACCTGACGCCCTTGGGCCCGGTGCAGTTCTCCGGCGGACGCGGTCCGGCCCAGACCATCCAGGATGTGCTGGACCTGATCAACTACCATCCTTTGAACCTCCCGGGAGATCGCCGTGTGATGGCCCGACTGGCCCAGTTCGGAAACGGCATTGAGCTGGTGGACGATTACGCAGGCGGATCGGGCACTTTGGAGGTGATTGCCGTTGGGGGGAGCCAGGCGGCGGAGGACTTGGGCTTGCTGGGGTTCCAGCAGACCCAGGCTCAAGCCCAATCTCCGGCTCAAGCTGCATATGTGGTTTACGACGGCTCAGGAGCTCACGATGCTGTGCGCATCACCAGCCGCACGCTGGGCGAGGGCGGAAATGCGTTCCAACTGGTGGTAGAAGACGGAGGGCCAGGGGCCAGCCCCCAGGTGAGCTTTGACGGGACCACACTTCGGGTGCGAGCGGACCTGGCGGCCGGATTCACCGCTGCCCAAATGGTGGACCTGATCAACAACGATCCGGTGGTGGGTCCTCAGTTCCAGGCCCAACTGGACCTCAGCGCCGACCCGGGCAACCTGGGCACCGATCCGGTGGCCCCTACCTCCGCCCCGGTAAGCTTTACCGGTGGCCAAAGCGAGGTGTTCCGAGGTTCGGATCCCAACCCCCTGGAAGCCCGAGGCGTGTTCTCGGCCTTGATCCGCCTTCGGGATGCCTTGGTGGCCAACGATCTTCGGGGCATTCAGCGCGGTGTGGAGCTGCTAGATGAAGCCATGACCCAAATGAACTTCACCCGAGCCGAGCTAGGAGCGCGGCAGCAATCTTTGGACCTGCTCCAACAACGGCTGGAGACGGAGGAGGTGGAGCTGAGAGAGAATCTGTCTTTGGAAGCCGAAGTGGACATCACCGATGCGATCATCCGGCTCAATGCTCGCATGGCAGCATTGCAGGCGTCGCTTCGGGTCATCGGGCTCACAGCCCGATTGAACTTGCTCAATTTCCTCTAAAGTTACTGGCACCGTGAGGAAGCCTGGCCGATAACTGTACCGGATAGTTCCTTTTGTGCGGGTTGTGCCGATTGGTGGCCGGTGGCCAGAGGCAGTGGTATGCGGCAGCAGATCCTTACCCGATTCGGTCCTGTTCTGGTCCAGCCTCATGACCTCCTCCTCTTTCCCCAAGGATTGATCGGCTGGGAGCGCTTGAAACACTGGGTAGTGTTGAAGGACCGCCGGGCTGAAGCTTTGTTGTGGCTTCAGTCGGCCCAGGATCCCCTGGTGGCTGTGGCCGTGGTCAGCCCGCGACGCTTCGTGCCAGGCTATCAGCTCCGGCTTAGCCGCCATGAACTGCAACCGTTGGACTATCAGAAGGCCGATCCGGTGGAGGTGCTTCTGGTGTTGAGTCGTCACGGGGAACAGTTGACGGTGAATCTGAAAGCCCCGGTTCTGGTGAACCTTCGCAGTGGGCGTGGGGTGCAAGTGGTGCATCCGGACTCGTTGCCGATGGCGTTTCCTTTGGCCCCAGGGCAAGCGCTGCGTCGGTGTGCTTAAACTGGGGCACATTCGGCACTCTGCCCCCAACACATACGATCCGAAAGATCGGAAACTCTTGGGGCCAACGCAGCTTCTGTGTCGTTTTGGACCGAAATAGCAACAGAGAAGCTGATTCCTCTGGCCGGAGAGTGGCTGCGAAGTGCCTGGGAACCCAAGGGCCAGAGGACGCCCGCACCGGGGATGGACAACCATGCTGGTTTTATCGCGTCAACGGGATCAGAGCATCATCATCGGCGACAACATCGTGATCACGGTGGTGGACATCCGAGGAGACAAGGTGCGCTTGGGGATAGAAGCCCCCAGCGAAATCCCGGTCCACCGCCGCGAGGTGTACGAGGCCATCCAGCGGGAGAATCGTCGGGCAGCTCAGCTTCCGGTCCAACAGGCCCGAGAGCTGCCCGTGCCCAAAGGCCAAGTCCCTCCGGGACCCAAGTCCCCTCCCCGGTCCCCCAAAGGAGCTTAGCCCTTACAACCCTGAGTTCCCGAAAAATCCGAACAATCCGTTCGGTTCCACCATCGCCACAACGGCTAAAGGGTTCTAAGGGCTGTTCCGATTGCAGCAAATAACCATTGCTATCACTTCAGGAATAAAAAGGGATTTTGCTCCTGTGAGTTGCGCCTCTGGTTCCTGAGTGACCTATAGATTGTTAGGAACTAACAGGTTGAGCCAGATTCCCCGAATGCGAAAACTCCCCGACTCCTCAAGCACGAGAGGTAGCTGGTTATGACCCGCATCAATACCAATGTGGTTTCGCTCAACGCTCAGAAGACCCTGCGGCGCTCCAACCAGGCTTTGCAGTTGGCCTTGACCCGATTGAGCACCGGTCTGCGGATCAACACCGGTAAAGACGATCCGGCGGGGCTGATCGGAAGCGAAGTGCTCCGCACCAGCATCGTAAGCGTCCAGCGGGCCATCACGAACAACGAACGGGCTAACCAGCTCATCGCTACGGCCGAAAGTGCTTTGAGCCAGGTGAACGCACTGTTGAACGACATTCGGGGTCTGGTCAGCGAAGCGGCCAACACCGGTGCTTTGAGCCCCGAGCAGATCGCAGCTAACCAGCTTCAGATTGACTCCTCCCTGGAAGCGATTGACCGAATCGCTCAAATTACCACCTTCCAAGGCCGTAAACTGCTGGACGGTTCGCTGGACTTTATCACCTCCGGGGTGGACACTTCCAAGATCGCCGACTTGAAGATTGATCAGGCCAGCTTTGGCACCCGAAGCCAGATCAATGTCTCCATTGACATTGTCCAACAGGCCACCAAGGGTCGCTTGACCTTCAAAGGCGGAGCGATTGCCGACGATGTGGTGTTGGAGGTCAGCGGCAAGAATGGAACCGAAGTGTTCAACTTCGCCGCCGGAAGCAAAATTGAAGACATCGCCACCGCGGTGAATCTTGTGGCCGACGCCACCGGGGTGGAAGCCCAAGTGGGCAAAGAAGCCACCAAAGGCTCGGTGGTCATTTCCAGCTATGGGCTCAACAACGACATCGTGATCACGGCCAACGAGGCCGGATATGATCCGGGCAACATTCGCGTGCGCTATGTGTTGGGCGACTCCACCGGCACTACGGCTACTTTCACTGAAGGAGCCAGTGGTGAGCCAGATCAAATTGAAGTGCGTTTGCAAACCACTGCGGCCATCAAGGCTGAAGGAGTTGTCAATGACGCCGTGGCTGCCACTTTGACCACCGACACCGGGGTGGGTGATCCCAATGCCATGTTTACCCTCACCGCCGTGGATCCCGGCCCCGATGGAAACAACATCCAACTGGAAGTCCAAATCCAGGACAATCAAGGGCAAGGTGTGGAAGTCTCGGTGGTCGGCACCACAATCACGGTCGTCCTGGACAACGATGCGGCCAACGGCGGAGCCAACGCCAAGATGACTGCCCAGGACCTGGTGGAAGCCATCAACAACAACATTGATGCCCGAGACCTGGTCATCGCCTCCTTGGCCGATGGGAGCGACGGTTCGGGAACCTTGCAGGCCATGGCCGCTACCAACCTCTCCGGCGGAAGCGACACTCCGAACAACTCCTTGCGCTTCCGAGCCAAAATCGCCAGCGACGACTTCACCGACATCACCGTCAACTATGTCGACGGCGACAAACTTCAGGCGGCTGATTTCTTGCCTGCCAACTTGTACCTGGAGTACCAAAGCGGTCCGGTCAAAGCCCGTGCCGCTCTCACCCTGCCCAAAACCGGCGATAACTTGCTGCTGACCGCCAACCAGGCAGGTTCCCAGTACAACGATGTAACCATCCGCTTCACCGCGGCCAACTTCGGGGCCGACAAGGCCAATGTGCGCTACGATGCGGCCAAAAAGGAGCTCATCCTGGAGATTGACTCCGGTGGGCTGACCACCGTGGGTACCCTCATGAATGCCATCAACGACGAGGGCACTTTCACAGCCACCTATGATGCGTCCGACGCCGCCGATGGTGGTCTCAACACGGCTCAAACCCTTGATGCTTCTGGGGCTAACAACGTGCTTCCTATTACGGGCAACACCGGCAAGAGTGGTTCGGATGGGAAGACGATCTTTGTGTACATTGACGGAGCAGGGGGCAATGTGGCCAACGATGTGATCAACGCATTGAACGCACCGCCCAATGCGGCCACGCGTCGTGTGGCAGCCTTGTTTGATGTTCAACTGGCTGACAACGCCGGTACGGGAGCTCTGACCGAGTTGTCCAAGGAAAATGTGATCACCGGCGGTCAGACCGGCGGCAAGATCGTGGCTACGGCAAACGATGTGGTGGCGGCTATTAACAACTCCGCTGCAGGAGCCAAAGTCACGGCTTCCTTGGCCGCCGGCAACAACGGATTCGGCGTGGTGAGCTTGTTTGACCGCGTGGCCTATACGGGCGATGCTAACAAAAACAACCGGCTCCAGTTCCTCGCCCCCACCAATGCTCCCAAGATTCGGTTTGTCAGCAATCCAGGCCAGAGCTTGGGGCTGGACCTGACCACCGATCCGCCTCAAGAAGGTTTCGCTTCGGTGGTCATCCAAGGGACCAACGCCAACGCCACGCTCAAGTTCACCGCCAAGCAAAAGGGAGCCGAGTTTGACGGCATCACCGTGGTGTATGTGGACGATGGCTCCGTCACTGCTGGAAACGAGCAGGTGCTGTTTGATCGCAGCAAGAAGCGTCTCACTATTTTGGTCGAAGACGGCGTGACAACTGCCAATCAGGTCATTGCCGCCATCAACAACGACGAGTTCGTCTCCACGCTGTTCAAGGCCGAGAACTTCGGCTCCAGCGACGGCACGGGTGCGGTTCGGGTCAGTGATACGGATCTGAACAACGAGGACCTGAACCTCCAGATGAGCGGAGGATTGATTGATCCGGGAACTTTGATCATCAATCTGGAGACCGACTCCGACGGACTGGTCAAAACCACCGCTCAGGACATCGTGGATTTCTTTGATGATCCCAGCAAGTTCATCTCTGATCCCACCGAGTTGGCCCAAGTGCAGGACGCTTTGGCCAAGTACGGCATTAGCGTTTCGCTGGCCGAAGGGTCGGATGGCACCGGGCTGGTGGAACCTACTTCCTCGGATGTGGAGTTCAGCGTGCTGGGCGTGGAATACACCGACGCTCAGGCTTCCGGCCGCACCTACTCAGTCAACGGCGTGAACGCCCAATTGGAGTTCACCGCCGTTCAGGCCGGACTGGACTATGAGGGAGTGAAGGTGGTCTTCGTGGACGATGCCACCGTCACTCAGGGCAGTGAAGTGGCCGAATACGACGCTGCCACCAAGACCCTCACCTTCCGCATCGATGAGGGCAACACCACGGCTCAGGACATCTTCAACATCTTCGTGGCTTCCCATGCCAACTACGATCCCAACATCGCCAGCCTGTTCAGTGCTCGGCTGTTGGGCACCGGTGCTGGGGTAATCACCACGGATGACTATGCGGTGCTCACTGGCGGTCAGGTGACTGATGACACCCCCGCTGGTGCGGCTCTGCTGGGCAACTCCGATGCGGCCGAGACCGGACTGTCCTTCGTGGCCACCGAGTATGGCTCCCAAGCCTTCGTCCAGGTCAAAGCCCTCAGCGGTACCTTTACCCTGGTGGACGACAACGGGCAGGTGGCCGAGCGATCCGTGGGTCAGGATGTCAAGGCCCGAGTCAACGGCATTGAAGCCGTGGGCAACGGGCTTACCTTGTCGGTCAACACCTCGGCTTTAGACCTGACTTTGACGATCAACACCTCGGTGGCCACAGGCGAGACGCTTAACTTCTCCATCCTGGGTGGTGGTGCCCTGTTCCAGTTGGGTCCGGATGTGGTTTCCAACCAGCAGGCCCGACTGGGGATCCAAGCGGTCAACACCGCTCGACTGGGTGCTGCCAGCGGCAAGCTGTTTGAGCTTCGCAGCGGAGGGGCCAAGAGCCTGTTGAACGATCCCACCGGGGCTGCCCGCGTGGTGGAAGAAGCCATCACCCAGATCACCAGCTTGCGAGGCCGCCTGGGAGCTTTCCAACGCACCACGCTGGAGACCAACATCTTCAGCCTCAGCGACACGCTGGAAAACCTCACCGAAGCGGAAAGCTCCATCCGCGATGCCGACTTCGCCGCCGAAAGCGCAGCTTTGACCCGGGCTCAGATTCTGGTCCAGTCGGGTACTTCGGTGTTGGCCATCGCCAACTCCAACCCGCAGAATGTGCTGGCCCTGCTGCGATAGTGGGCCTGAATCAAGTGGCCAGACACGCCGCCGAGTCCTCTTGGGCTCGGCGGTTTTTTTCGGCGTGCTTGCGTCCTGCGGCTGGCGATACTTAGGAACAACCGTTGGGGCTTGTTTCGGCCCTTGGTGGAAGTGGGTTTTCTCAACTCCGTTCCGGCTCTGAACCCAGAACCGGTACGGAAGCACCGAAGTAAAGCACCTTTGCCGCTCCCCGAGCTAAAGCTCGGGGCTTGCCGATGGCTTCTCACTGTTGGCCGTTCGCCACTCACTACGCACGGCTCGCCGGTGGCTGCTTGCGGCTCACCTCCTCACCCTCTCACTTCCCCAGCTCCTTGCCCCTTCGCTTCCCCTTCCTCACCCTTTCTGGCCTGGGCTGGGGCGATAGTACTGGGGCAGAAGCGACCAGACATCTTGACGCTGGCCTTGGCGGAAGCGCCACCAGGCCAACTGGCCCACCTGAGCTGCCCAAGGATACCACTGTTCCTGCGGGCAAAGGCACACCCCTTGGGGAAGCTCTTGACGGCACAGTTGAAGCACTGGTCCGGCAACCCAATCTCCTGGACGGAGTTTTTGGAGCCATTGGGAGCGTTTCAGAAGTTTCATTTCTCCCTGCCGTTGCCAGGGCTGTTGGACCTCGGGGCGAGTGAAAGTGGCGGCGAACACTTCTCCGCGTTGGGCGTCCAAGGCCACATGCAGGGTGCCCTGCTGAGGCACTCCCCAGGCAATCACTTCCAGGGTGTTCACCCCCAGCACTTCGGCTCCCACGCTCCAGGCCAGCACTTTGGCTGTGGTCACGCCCAGGCGCAGCCCAGTGAAGGAGCCTGGGCCAGTGCTCACCGCCACGAGTTCTAGTTGTTCAGGCTCCCAGCCGGTTTGTTCCAGCAGTTGTTGCACCGTGGGAGCCAAGGTTTGCATGCTGCGCCGCGTGGGGAGCAAGGCGGCATGGGCCACCACTTGCTCTCCTTCCAGCAAGGCGACACTGCCACCAGGGGTAGAGGTATCCAAGGCCAGGACTTTCACCGGCATGAGTCCCTTTTTGTGTGCAGGGCTGGAGGACACCGAATGCAAGGAGGCGTGCTGACGCACGCTTTTTCAGACGCTACAATCGCTCCCGGCGTTTGACAACCCTGCCCCTTGGCTTTGCAGGTGGACCATGAAGCTGGCTTTTAGCTCCAACGCTTACTTGAACTACTCAGCCGAGGAAGCCATCCGGCGGATTGCCCAAGCGGGTTATCAAGGGGTGGAGCTCCTGGCCGATGTGCCGCATGCTTGGCCAGCCGGATTGCTTCCCGAGCAAATAGAACGCATCCGCCGGGCTTTGGAAGAACACGGCCTGCAAATCTCCAACATCAACGCCTTCATGATGAACGCCGTGGCCGATCCGCGGCAGCCTTACTGGCATCCTTCCTGGATAGAGCACGAGCACTATCGGGCCATTCGCCGCGAGCACACCAAAAGGGCCTTGCGACTGGCTCAGGAACTGGGAGCTCCCAACATCACCACCGAACCTGGTGGACCTCTGGAACCGGGACAGTCGTGGGAGCAAGCTGCCCGCATCTTCTACGACGAACTGATGCCTTGCGTCGAGGTGGCCGAACAGGTGCAGGTGCGACTGCTCATTGAGCCTGAGCCGGGCTTGATGATTGAACGCTTTGAACAATACGAGGAGTTTGTTGCCCGAATTGACTCCCCTTGGGTGGGCCTGAACTTTGACATTGGGCACGCCTTCTGCGTGGGTCAGGACCCACAGCACTGGGTGGCCCGAATGGCTCCTCATACGGTTCACTACCATGTGGAAGACATAGCGGCCACTCGGGTCCATCAGCATTTGATTCCCGGACACGGAGCGATTGACTTTGAAGCCACGCTTCGGGCGATTCAGCAAAGCGGCTATCAAGGGTGGCTGACCGTGGAGCTTTATCCCTACATTGATCGTCCCGACCAGGCCGCTCAGGAAGCTCATCATTACCTGACCCGAATCCTCAACCAGCTTCAGGCGTCGTGAGTGTTCAGGAGCGTTCGGAACAGTCGCACCGGGGGGACACTTTCCGGGCGTGGGTGGAGCTTTTTCGGCTGACCAATTTGCCCACGGCTTGGGCGGACCCGATCTGTGGGTTTTTGTTGGCGGCGCCGGAGAGTTGGTCTTTGTGGCCGGTTTGGGCTGCTGCCGTGGTGGTGTTGGCTTCCTCGGCTTTTTACACCGCCGGAATGGTGCTCAACGATGTATTTGACTACCCAGAGGATCGCTGCCACAGTCCGGAGCGTCCGCTTCCCTCGGGCCGGATCGGGGTGCGAGTTGCCAAGCGGGTAGGCTGGGCCCTGTGGAGCATGGGGTTGGGACTGAGCCTGGTGGGAACGGCCTTGGTGAACCAAGCAGCAGTGATGCTTGTGGGAGGACTGTTGGCTGCGGCGGTGGTGGCTTATGACGCGGGAGCGAAGCGCACTTGGGCCGGACCGGTGGTGATGGGCAGTTGTCGGGCGCTGAACTTGCTATTGGGAGCGGGGATTTGGGGATGGCCCGGTGCAGTGCCCCTGGTGGCCGCGGGGGCTTTGGGACTTTATGTGACCGGGCTGACCCTCTTTGCCCGGCCTGAACGCCAAAAGCGCATCTCCCCCTGGGCGCTTCTGCCGGGCTGGCTGGTGCTGCTGGCCGGATTTGTTCTCCTGGCGGCATTGCCCCTGTTGACCCCTTTGGCCCAAAAGCTCAGCCCAAGTTGGGTGCAGCGCTGGTGGACGCTCGTGGGCGTGTTGGCCTTGATGGCTTCGTGGCGATGCGTTTGGGCGATGGTTGTTCCTGAAGGAGCCACGGTGCGTCGGGCAGTAGGGGTGTTGTTGCTTTCCTTGATCGTGTTTGACGCGGCGGCGGTGGCGTTGGTCCGAGGAGGAAACTGGGCCCTGGGACTGCTGGCCCTGCTGGTGCCGACCTTGATTCTCCGACGCTGGTCCAAACCCACTTGATCCCCTCGCTCAGCCCTCCCACCTAGCCCAAGGGGAGAAAGCCACCATGTACCTGGGTTACAACACCAACGGGCTCGTGCACCACGAGCCTTTGGCCGCTTTGGAACTGGTGGCCGAGATGGGCTACCAAGGGGTGGCGTTGACCTTGGATCACTATTTGCTCAATCCTTACGATTCTCGGTGGCCGGAGCAGTTGAAGGCCGTAGCAAGGGCGTTGGAGCGTTTGGGCTTGCAGAGCGTGGTGGAGACTGGGGCCCGATTCCTGTTGGACCCTCGGCGCAAACACCAGCCCACCTTGCTCAGCCCCAGTGCCGAAGCCCGAGCCCGACGCCTGGAGTTTCTGCGCCATGCGTTGCGCGTGGCCGAAGCCTTGGGCAGCCAGTGCGTTTCGCTGTGGTCGGGCGCTCCGGAGGAACCTGCCGAGCCGGAAGTGCTTTGGGGCCGTTTGGTCTCCGGCTTGGAGGTCTTGCTGAAAGAGGCTCAACAGCGGGGGGTGCCTTTGGGATTGGAACCAGAACCGGGCATGTGGGTGGCCACTTTGGAGCACTATCGGGAGCTGAAGCACCGACTCCCTTCGCCCTGGTTGCGGCTGACGCTGGATGTGGGTCATGTGTTCTGCCAACAGGAAGGGCCAGTGCCGGAGCGAATTCGCCTCTGGGGGTCAGAATTGGTTAATGTGCACATTGAGGATATGCGCCAAGGGGTGCATGAGCATTTGTTGTTTGGCGAGGGGCAAATGGAGTTTGAGCCGATCGTGGATGCTTTGGGCCAAGTGGGCTATCGGGGCGGAGTGTTCGTGGAGTTGAGTCGCCACAGCCACATGGCTCCCCAGGCCCTTCGTCACAGCCACCGGTTTCTTGCTCCTTTGGTCCAAGCAGCCAACCGTCGCTACGGGCTCTAAGAACTCGTCCCGAACCTGAACAGATTTTTTGGGGAAACAAAAAGCGGCGCCTTGTGCGCCGCTGAGGAAGGATTTAAGTGGGCAGGAGCTTTACAGCAGCTCCTCAATCGGGGTGCCGTAGTTGTTGATGGCCGTGGGCCGGCCAGCGTGGTTGACGAAGTGGGTGTCCAGGTCAATGCCGAGCACTTTGTAAATGGTGGCCAGCACATCGGCCGGTTTAAGAGGTCGCTCAATCGGGTACTCACCTTTGGAGTTGGAAGCGCCGACCACCTGGCCGCCACGGATTCCGCCACCGGCCAGCAACACCGACATGACATTGCCCCAGTGGTCGCGGCCGGCGTTGGCGTTGACCCGTGGGGTGCGACCAAACTCACCCATCACGCACACCACCGTATGCTCCAGCAGTCCTCGCTGGTCCAGGTCTTCAATCAGGGCGGAGACGGACTGATCGAAGCTGGGCAGACGACTTTTCATGCCGCCTTCGATGTTGGTGTGGTGGTCCCAGCCACCGTTGTGGATGGCCACGCAGGTGACCCCTGCTTCCACCAGGCGGCGAGCCAGCAGGGCGCTTTGGCCGTAGCGGTTACGCCCGTAGCGGTCTCGCACCCGAGGGTCTTCCTGGCTGATGTCGAAGGCTTTTCGGGCCCGAGTGCCCGTAATGATCTCAAACGCCTTTTGGTTGAACCGATCCACGCCTTCCATGGTGCCGGTGGTGTCCATGTCGCGGCGCAGTCGGTCCAGGCTCCGTAGCAGCGTGCGTCGGTCTTCCAGGCGTTCTACTGTCACTCCACCAGGCAAATTCAGGTTACGGACACGGAAGTTAGGACTGTTGGGATCGCCGTTGACATCGTAAGGGTTGTAGGCCACGCCCAAGTAGGTGGCGCTGAGGTATCCGGGCCGAAGACCAATAGTGGCGGCATAAGGCACAGCCACATAGGGCGGCACGCCGGGAGCATTGGGACCTTTGATGCGAGCCACGATGGAAGTGAAGGAGGGATACTTGGGTGTGCGATTAGCCGCATTGGAGCCCAAATAACCGGTGAGCATCCAGTGGGCGGCGGCGAAGTGATCGCCGTTGTTGTGGTGCACCGAGCGCAGCAGGGCCACGCGATCCATCACCCGAGCATGACCTACCAACAACTCGTTCACATACACTCCCGGCACATTGGTCCGGATGGCCTTAAATGGTCCGCGGAACTCGGCTGGAGCATCGGGCTTGGGATCATAGGTTTCCATGTGGGTGGGACCACCGTCCATCCAGTAAAGAATCACTGCTTTTGGGGAGCTGGAGCCGGCCTGAGCCTGGGCCCGAAGCATATCGGCCATCGTCAGGCCAAATAGCCCCAAGGAGCCAATCTGAATGAAGTCTCGCCGACTCACTCCATCGCACCGCCGAGAACGGCTGCCGCAGAAGAGCCTCAACATGACTGGTTCTCCTCACCAGGAGGGAAGGAAACTGTTTGGAGGGCGTTCCGTTTCAGGAGGGCACACAACATCTATCAACCGACTTTTATCTATCTTCTTACCCAAATCCGCTCTGGCAAGCAAGCGCAAATGCTCATTTATGGGTTTTTTTGCTTTTTGGGATTCGGTGGGGGACAATCGGGGGCGTGACTTGGTATGCTGGGCCCCTGCGTTTGGGAGAGGAAGAGCCATGCGAGTCGGAAAAAGTTGGCAGTGGTTGGGGGTTTGGGCCCTGGGGCTGGCCGCCGGGGTGCTAGCAGAGCCAGGGACCAAGCCCAATGTGATTTTCATCTTGGCCGACGACTTGGGTTGGACGGACTTGGGTTGCTATGGTTCCCGGTGGTATGAGACTCCTCATCTGGACCGCTTGGCCTTGCAGGGGATGAAGTTCACGGCGGCCTACACTTGTGGGCCCAACTGTGCTCCCACTCGGGCCTGCTTGATGACCGGGCGTTATAGTCCCCGGCACGGCATCTACACCGTGGGCACTTCCGCCCGAGGGCTGACCAAGTTCCGTCGCTTGATCCCGGTGCGCAATCGGATCCGGTTGCCGTTGCGGGAGTGGACTTTGGCTCAGGCGTTCAAACAAGCCGGCTATGCTACCTGCCACTTGGGCAAGTGGCACTTGGGCGCGCAAGGCCCTTATCATCCGGCCCAACGCGGCTTCGACCAAGCCATCGTCACCCGAGGGCGACACTATGGCTTTCGCACCAATCCTCCGCAACAGGTTCCCAAGGATGTGTATCTGGCCGATTGGCTCACCCAGCGTGCCGTGGAGTTTATCCGCCAGCATCGTCAGAAACCGTTCTTCATGTATCTGGCCCATTTCGCTGTCCACACCCCCCTGCAAGCCCCTGAGGAGCTGGTGGCCAAGTATCGCCGCAAGCCGCCCGCAGGTGGCCACCGTAATCCGGTTTACGCGGCCATGATTGAAAAACTGGACCAGAGCGTAGGCCGAATTCTGGCCACCTTGGAAGAGCTGGAACTGGCGGAGCGGACGATTGTGATATTCACATCCGACAACGGAGGCGTGGGGGGGTATGGCTCTTTGGGAGGTTGGGCCGGACGAAACATCACCGACAACTCCCCGCTGCGCATGGGCAAGGGGAGTCTTTATGAGGGTGGAATCCGTGTGCCGCTTCTGGTGCGCTGGCCGCAGGTGATTCCCCCTGGCAGCGTCTGCCACCAGCCGGTCATTTCGGTGGATTTCATGGCCACTTTTGTGGATCTGTTGCAACTTCGGCCCCCGCAGGGCAGGGAGCTGGACGGGGTGAGTCTGTTGCCGCTTTGGCGAAGTGGGGGGCAAGCCCCCTTGGATCGGGCTCTTTACTGGCACTTTCCCTGCTATCTGGAAGCCGATGTGCAGCGTGGCACTTGGCGCACCACTCCCGTGGGAGCCATTCGCCAGGGCCGCTATAAGCTGTTGGAGTTTTACGAAGACGGCCACCTGGAGCTTTATGACCTACAGGCCGATCCGGGCGAGCAGTATAATCTGGTCAAGCAGCATCCCGAGTTGGCCCGACGGTTGCATCAAAAACTCCAGGCTTGGCGTCGGCGGCTGAAAGCACCCATGCCTCAGGTCCGAAAGCCTCAAGAATCCTCCTCCAAGCGGTGAACGCTGCATGACGGCTCGCCTTCTCCGGGGACGGAGAGGGAGTGTGCCGTTGCTTGGGCTCTTGGGGTGGAATAGGATAGCAGAAGGGCCCTAGGCCAGGCTGGTCCTCGGCCTACTGGTGCTCCCCAGGGGCGATCCCTCACAAGGACCCAAATGGCTCATGGCAGTTTCGGCCGAACGGCTTTCTCATCTGTTGTTGGACTTGGAGCTGGTCAGCCCGGAGGATGTCCAGGCGGCTTGGCAGGAGCTGGGTCGTCGGGATGTGCCGGCGCAGAAGTTCTTGCAGTTCTTCATCCGACGCAACTGTCTGACCAACTGGCAAGTGGAGCGGCTGCTGCGGGGGGAGCGTCGGGGTTTTTACTACGGGCCGTATAAGGTGCTTTATCTGGTGGGAGCCGGCACTTTTGCCCGAGTGTATCGGGCCGTGCACAAAAAGACCGGCCAAACCGTGGCCCTGAAAGTCCTCCGAAACCGATACAGTGAAGACCCGGTCAAAACCGAACAATTCCTGCGCGAAGGCCGGATGGGCCTGAACCTGCGACATCCCAACATCGTCCCGATCCTGGAAGTGGATAAACATCGGGGACACTTCTGGATCGTGATGGAGTTTGTAGAAGGGCAGAACCTGCGCGACCTGATGAAAGTGCGCCATCGGCTCAATCCGGCCGATGCTACCCAATTGATGATTGATGTGACTAACGCCATCCGCTATGCCCACCAAAAGGGCATCATGCACCGCGATCTTAAGCCCAGCAATGTGCTCATCTCCAGCCGCGGGTTGGCCAAGGTGGGAGACTTTGGGCTGGCTTCCCAACTGGACCAGGAGGAAGGGCACAACTTACGCACGGTGGACTACGCCGGGCTGGAACGCACCTGCGGTTCAAAACGCAATGATCCTCGCAGTGATATTTATTTCTTAGGCACGATTTTCTACTACATGCTCACCGGCCAGCATGCGTTGAAGGAAACCCGCGATCGCACCGAGCGGATGGCCAAGCAGCGGTTTTTGAATGTGGTGCCCATTCAGCATGTGGCTCCGGATCTTCCGGCAGCGGTGGTGGCGGTGTGCAATCGGGCCATGGAGTTGAATCCGGAACGGCGCTATCAAACTCCTTCGGAAATGCTGGCCGAGCTCAAGGGGGTTTTGTCCCGATTGGGCACCAGGCCCTCGGCCAGCGAACCCGGGAGCGGTTCCCCCTCCACCACGCTCGCTGCCCCCTTGGGCACTCGGCGGACCGTCATGTTTGTGGAATCCAACCCCGAGATGCAAAACGCCGTGCGCCAGGGATTCAAATCCGTTGGCTATCGGGTGCTGATCACGGTGGATCCTCAGCGAGCTTTGGATCGCTTCCTGGACGACAGCGAAGTGGCCGATGTGGTGGTCTTTGACGCCGATTCGGTAGGTGAGAAGGCGTTGATCGGCTTCAACCGCTTTGCTCAAGAAGAAGTGACCCGAACGGTACCGTGCCTGCTTTTGCTGGGCAAGCATCAGGAGTCGTGGAAGAAACAGGCTCAATTGGCCCACCACCGGGTTGCATTGACCCTTCCGCTGACGGTAAAACAGCTACGAGCGGCCGTTTCCCAACTGATTACTCGGCGCCCTCAACCGGTGTAGGGAAAGTTCTGGGCTGATGGAGTGCCGGCTTTTCTGAATGGAGTCATCAGGGAGCCAGTGTTTCTGGCCGGCCGCAACCGATGGTGTATGCTACATACCTAAGATCCCTGTCCTGTCCTCAATTCCTTTTTCAGCCGGCAAAAACGATAGCAAGTGATGAATCGGGGCCTGTGCTCGTGGGCAATGTTGGTGTGGCTCGGGGGAGTGTTCCTCGGAAGGATCTCCCCGCTGGCAGCTCAAGGAATTGAGGCGGATCATCATCCCTGGGCACGCTTTGCCCCCGGCTCTTGGGTTCAAACCCGCACTGTCACCGAAACCTTCAATGCCGATCAAGCCCTGCTGACCCATACTGTCATCCGAACCCGAACCGAACTGCTGGCCGTGGATGAGGGGAGCTACACCGTGCGGCGAACCAACCGCATGGCCATTCTGGGCAAGCACCTGGGACCACGAACCCAAATCCTCAAACGCCGACTGGACGACACGCCCGTAAGCTGGCTTGCCCAATACCACACCCATAACCCCGCCGTGGAAAAGTTCCGCTTGGGCCAGGAGGTGTTTACCTGTCGTGTGATCCACGGAACTTTTCAGACTCCCCAAGGCGTCTTGGAACTCAAGCTCCTCTACTGCCCGGAGCAAAGCCCCTTTGTGCTCCGACGCCACGAGGTGCTCCGCAACGCCCAAAAGCAGGTGTTGGAAGAAACGGTGTGGGAAGTGGTGGCCCTGGAGATGCCCTTCCAAGTCTCCCGACGCATCCTTTCCACCGCTCACTATCGGGTCCTTCAACGCAAGCCCACCGGAACCATCACCCGAGTGATCATCTGGAGCCCGGAAGTTCCGGGAGGAGTGGTGTTTGAAACGACCAAGGAGCAGGACATCCAGGGACGGCTTCGGCGTCGTAGTGCTATGGAGTTGGTCGCTTACCGCACGGTGAGTCCGGCCGGACAGTTTGGTGCAGTGCTTCCAGGGCCGTGCCCTCCTCGGATCCGGCCCAAAGGACGCAGGCATCTTCTCCGAAGGCAATCCACGCAAGTTCTTTCCTTGTGGACGCCTAGTGGGCGTTGGGGCTTTGCCCCGGAGCAGCACCCCAGATGGGCTCTTGACCCCTGGCCGGGGCAACAGCAGGCTTGGGCGATCAAGTGGCGTTGACCTGAGAGGAAGCCTGGCTCTACCCTTGGGGCACTTTCCAGTCCCGCCCCAGGGAGTCTCGGGAATGCCCCAGGTGGTCTGTGTGTTGGGCACGCGCCCTGAAGCCATCAAGCTGGCGCCGGTTATCCTGCGTCTGCGTGAAGCTGGCTGGGCCCAAGTGCGCGTGGTGCACACCGGACAGCATCGCCACCTGGCCGACGAAGTGCTGGAGCTGTTTGGGATCGTGCCAGAAGTGGATTTGGACCTGATCGGCACTTCAGGATCATTGGGCCAAAAGTTTTCTCGGGCGGTGGAGCAGTTGGACCATCTTTGGGCCCGGTGGAATCCCGATGCGGTGCTTGTGCAGGGGGACACGCTTTCGGCTTTGGCGGGTGGGCTCAGCGCGTTTTATCGGCGGATTTGCGTAGGTCATGTGGAAGCGGGGCTGCGGACCGGCTGTCCGGAAGAACCTTTTCCCGAGGAGTTTCACCGCCGCGCGCTGGCCCCGTTGGCCACTTGGCATTTTGCTCCCACCCCCCAGGCTGCCCGGAACCTGCTCCGCGAAGGAATCCCTGCCCAGCGAATCTTCCTGACCGGCAACCCGGGCATAGATGCCATGCAGCAGGTGCTGGCCGGGCCAGTGCCCCAAGTGGTAGATCTGCCGCCCGGAGTTCCTCTGGTGGTGATTACCATGCATCGGCGTGAAGCTACACCGGAGCGCGTGGCGCAGGTGGCTCAAGCCGTTGTGCAACTGGTGGAGGAACATTCCCAAGCCGTAGTGGCTTGGGTGCTTCATCCGCGTCCCCCGGTAGCTCAAGCCGTGCGGAGCCTGGTTCCTTCTCACCCGCGAGTGTTGCTGCTGCCACCTTTAGAATATCCGGCGTTTTTGGGTTTGTTGGTGCGGGCGTGGGTCGTGTGGACTGACTCCGGGGGAGTGCAAGAGGAGACGGCCACTTTGGGAGTGCCGTGCATGGTGCTTCGCCCCCAGACCGAAAGGTCCGAAATCCTCCTCGCCCACCAAGCCAGAGTGCTGGACGCCGATCCGGAAAAACTCCTCAGGTGCACTTTGCACCATTTCCAACAAAGCCCCCCCCGAGCGAATTGCTCCGTGCAACGCTCCCCGTTTGGGGACGGAAAGGCTGCTGAGCGTATCGCCCGGGTGCTTCGGCGCCGCTTGGGTTCCAGAAGTCCCCAACTTGTGCAAAGCTAGCTTCCAGCGGAAATGCAAACCACTTCCGACTTGTCGCACGCTTACGCGATAGATAAACTACAAGTTCCCTGAGGACTGAATTGCCTGTTTCTTTACCCGATCAGGACTGCTGCGATGTCCATTGACAAAAGCCTCCGCATCCGCCGAGGAACGGTAAGAAACCGGAGCGTGTTCACCCGGGCTGAGCGGATTATGAAGCTTTTGGAGCAGGAACGCTGGCAAGAGGGGGACAGTCCTTTCGGGCTGCCCAAGGTGCGCGTGCCCAAAGTGACTTTGAAAAAAAAGAAGAAAGCCAAAGGTCCCCAGAAAGAAGGCGAGGAAGCCAACAAATAGCCGACTCGGACTTGGTCCCACCTCCTTGGAAAACGGTCGCCTTCTGCGGCGGCCGTTTTCTTTGCCGTGGCAAACCCTCCGGGAAGCAGTTCGTTGCATCGCTGCCCAGGGAGCGTTAGGCTCATGGACAAGCCGATCGCACGAGTTCCCAGAACAGGAGGAGTGGTGCCATGATCCGAGCCCTGCCAGCAGCTCTGGGAGTTTTGGTTTGGGTGCTTACCTGGGGGCTTCAGGCCGATGAAATTCGCACCATTGGAGAGATTGTCCGTTTGGATCCCAAGCTGGACGAGGTGCTGGACCCGGAT
>JAJRRR010000014.1 GCA_024279285.1 Planctomycetota bacterium | reverse complement strand
CCAAGGCCTGCCGGGGATTTGAGATCATGCGTAATCCTTTGGTTTGGGGCTGCCAGGGGCGTACTGCAGAGATGGATTTGCTCTATGCCTTTGATCGGCAGGTGTTTCGCTTGGAGGCCAAAACCGGGAGCTGGATGGAAGAAGTGGAGAGAATAGTCCGCCAAAACCTTATGCTCAACTTGGCCGACCTGCCCACCGCGCTGGTGGTTCCCTGCGTGGCTCCTAACGAAGCCGCTTGGTTTCGCCAGAAGTACGGCATAGAGGTTTTTTCCATCAGGGGGTTTGTTGACACCGAGGCGGCTCGGATTGTCCGCCGCTACGGTTCCACGCGGCCCTGCTACCCCCGTTAAGGAGGGCTCCAAACTACGCAACCCTGGCATACCAGGAAAGCCCGGGCCGGGAGGTCGTCTGGTTTTGGGCACGAGGATTTTTATAATTCAATCAGGAACCCCACTCCGCTCAGGCGAGAGCTTCACCAGCGCTTGGGCAATTGGGAAAGCACTCCTGGCACTTGCAAGAGGGTTCATTCCATGCCTCCCGGCCCCTTTTCCAACCAACTCCCCGTGGTCCATGTGCCTCATGAGGATCACTGGGTGGACCATGAACAGCTCTGTGAGGAAATCGAGGAACTTCGTCGTCGGGAAGATGCCACGATTCTGGCCCACTACTACCAAGACGGCGAAATCCAGGAGCTGGCCGATTTCACCGGCGACTCGCTTCAATTGGCTCGGGCAGCCACTCGGGTCAACACCTCTACGATCGTCTTCTGCGGCGTGCACTTCATGGCCGAAACGGCCAAAATCCTCAATCCCGACAAGCGTGTGCTCCTACCCGACCTGCTGGCCGGATGCTCGCTGGCCGAAAGCTGTCCTGCGGACAAACTGGCCCAATTCCAAGCCCAACTCCGAGCCCAAGGGCGACGCTTCCAAACCGTCACCTACATCAACAGCTCCGCAGCCGTCAAGGCTCTTTCCGATTGGGTCGTTACTTCTGGCAACGCCGAGCAAATCATTCGCCGCATCCCTCCGGAGTACGAAATCCTCTTTGTCCCCGATCAGCACCTGGGCTCCTACCTGGAAGAAGTCACGGGGCGCAAGATGATCCTCTGGCCCGGCAGTTGCATCGTGCACGAAATCTTTTCAGTCCAAGACCTGTTGAAACTCAAACGCCGCTATCCCAACGCGTTGACCATTGCCCATCCGGAGTGTCCGGCCAACATCCGCGAACACAGTGACTTTATCGGCGGCACCCAGGCCATGCTTCGTTTCGTAGGCACGCTCCAGGAGCCTCACGACCTGCTCGTGGCCACCGAGGTGAACATGCTTTGGCAACTTCAGCGCCAGTTCCCTCAGCACCGTTACCATCCGGTGCCCGGCATCACTTGCTCCTGCAACAAATGTCCCCACATGGCCCGAAACACCCTCGCCAAACTCCGCGACTGCCTGGCCCAAGGAAAACCCGAAATCACTTGGCAACCCTGCTTTGACAAAGCCGGTGAAGTGCTCCGCCGTAGCCTGCTGGAATAATCTCCAGGCCCGATTAAGGCCGATAGGTGGCATAGCAGTTAGGGGTTTCCCACAGCCGGGTTTCCACGACGGGGAAGTTGTGTTCTTGGGCCACTTGGAAAATCAATCGGGCAATGTTTTCTGCCGTGGGATTGCAGTCCATCAGATAAAGCGGCTCTCCGAGTGCTTGAAGGGCTTCCACAGCCGGATCGTCCCGGTGGAGGATCATGCGGTGGTCCAGATGGCGGTCAATCCACTCTTTCATCACATCCTTGATGTCCGAAAAGTCCATCACCATGCCCCGATGGTCCAGCTTGGAAGCTTCGATGACGATGATGGCTCGCCCGTTGTGCCCATGAAGCCAACGGCACTTGCCCTCGTAGTTGAGCAGGCGATGCCCGTAGCAGAAGTCAATCTGACGAGTCACGCGGTACATGGTTTGCGGGTCCGTATTATCTAGAGGCAGGAAGCACTAGGTCATAGAGCATATCGTGTTGGGTCGGGTTGGCCCAGGCGGCGAAACACCATCTTGCGCTCGTAGCACTTGTTGCACTTGCCGCAGTGAAGTCCGTTTTGAGGTTGGGCGCAGGAGAAAGTCAACTCCAAGGGAAGTCCCTGCGCTTGATTCAACACCTGGTCTTTGGTGAGGTTGCCGAAAGGGCGTTCCAGTCGGAGTTGGGTTCCCAGGGCCTGGTTGAGCAACTGCTCCAAGGTGGCGAAGAACGAGGCGGTGGCATCCGGGAACGGATTAGGGCCCAGCACCCCCAAGGCCAGCCGCCGAATCCCTTGCAGATGGCACCACAAGGCGGCTTTGGTCACCAACAGGACATTGCGACCAGGCAAGTACATGGCTTCATCAGGCGTGGTTTCGTCCGGCACCCCTTGTCCGGTCAGGCTCCAATGAGGGCCGTAGAGGTCATCTACCGGCTGATGCAGGACGACCAAAGGAGCGACCCGTTTTGGAGAGCAATGCTTCAGAAACCGTCTGGCGGCTTGCAGTTCGTCCGTTTCCCAGATCAGACCACAACGAATGTAAAGCGGTTGGACCACTTCTCCTTGACTCAACAGGTGGTGGAGCAGCACAGCGCTGTCCAATCCGCCGCTGAATAGCAAGGCCACCGAGGCCGAAGTTTTCATGGGCAGCTCCTGGAGGCTGGGGCAGGGCAGGGGAGCGGTCGGGGTTGTCCTGGGAAGCACTCAACCACTACAGTAACCTAGGCTCCCTTGTGGCCCAAGGGCTTCCGTTTTGTTGCCACTGTGTCGGAGGGCTTTCAACGGGCCTTGGTCGTGTGGGAAAGCGGATTTTGGTTGAACCTTCCAGGGGCCTTAATAAAATGAAATTAAGGCCCCCTAGCAAGGAGGCACGGCAATGAAGAAAGCCTTGGGGGTCGGATTGATGCTGGCTGTGATGGTGGGCATTGGCACCTTGGGGGCGGGTCCTGGCCGACCGCAGCCCAAGTCGGATTGGCAACTGTTGCCCCCCATCGTCCACCAGCAAGTGCAACAAGTCGTGGTCCTGGATGCCCAACGCGGCGCACTGGCCGTGTATCACATCAGCCTCAACACTGGGGAGATTCGCCTCAAGGCCGTGCGGCGCATAGTTTGGGACCTGGAACTGGAGAATTTCAACGGCTCCACGCCGCTTCCCCGTGAGGTCAAAACCCTGATTGAAACACCCGGCCAAGTCGGTCCTCCCATCCGAGGGAACTAACATCATGGCCAACTTTCTCACTCCTGAACAAGCTGCTCAACGATTAGGAATCACCGTGGATCAACTCAATCAGCTCCGAGAGCAGCGGAAGATCTTCGGTGTGCGCGACGGAGCAGGGTGGAAGTACCGCGAAGAAGAAATCCAGCGCTACCTGGAGGAAAATCAGGCCCAAGAAACCCACGCCTTGGTTGAAGAAGGCCCCCAAGGCGAAGAACAGGTGCTGGT
>JAJRRR010000176.1 GCA_024279285.1 Planctomycetota bacterium | reverse complement strand
GTGGAAGTGCAGCAAACTTTTTACCGTCTGCCCCAACTGGCCACTGTGCAGCGCTGGCGGCAGGAAGCCCCCACCGAGTTCATCTTTACCATGAAAGCCCATCAGGCCATTACTCACCCGGGCCACAGTCCTACCTATCGCCGCAGCAATCTCACCCCCCAGCAGCGCCAGCAAGCCGGCGGGTTCCGCTCCACGGCGGTTGTGCGTCAGGCTTGGGAGCAAACCCAAGCGGTGGCCCAAGCCCTGGGCGCAGCCATGGTGGTGATCCAGTGTCCAGAGAGTTTCCGCCCCGAGCCGGAGAATGTAAAAAACCTTCGGGCGTTCTTTCACTGGGCTGCCCGAGGCCCTTTCCACCTGGGGCTGGAGGTGCGCGGCTCGGCTTGGACCGATTCCCTGGTTCGGGAACTGTGTCAAGAACTGGAGCTCGTGCATGTGGTGGACCCCTTCGTGCGCCAACCGGTGACCCGAGGCCGACGCTACTTCCGGCTCCATGGGATCGGAGGTTACTCTTACCGCTTCACGGACGAGGATTTTCAGCAGTTGCTTCAGTGGTGCAAACGCTCCACTTGGTGCCTGTTTAACAATGTCTCCATGACCGAAGACGCCCAGCGGTTCTTGAAGCTACTCAAAGGAGACGCTCACCCCCCCAAAAGTCGGACCTGCGGCACAGGAAGACCAAAAAACAAAAGTTTTTCGGGCTAGGAAAACCAATCGGGGGATTTTACGGTAGTTTGGATGAGGACCGGAGTTTATAAACAAGAGTGAAAAATCCCTTTTCCCAAGGTGTCCAAGGAGGACTTGTATGGCTTGGCGCGTGATGGCCTGTTGCAGCTTGGCAGTTTTGCTGGCCGCCCCTGCCTTGGCCCAGCAGCCTAATTTCAATCAGCATGTCGCTCCGATCATCTATCGCCACTGTGCCTCGTGTCATCGTCCGGGCCAGATTGGCCCGTTTTCCTTGCTCACCTACGAGGATGTGAAACGCCGCAGCTTGACCATCCGAGCGGTGCTGCAAAGCCGATACATGCCCCCGTGGAAGCCGGTGAACGAAGAAGGGCTGTTCGCCAACTCACGCAAACTGCCCGAGAAGGACAAAGCCATCTTGCTGCGTTGGATTGAAGCCGGTTGTCCGGAAGGCCCTGCGGACCAACGCCCCCAGCCACCTCAGTTTCCCGACAAGTGGTACTTGGGCAAGCCGGATCTGGTGGTCAAGATGCCCAAGCCCTATCGGGTTCCCGCCGATGGCCCGGACATCTATCGCACTTTTGTCATCCCGTTGAATTTGCCCAAGGATGTTTGGGTCCAGGCGGTGGAGCTTCGTCCCCGATGCCGACAAGTGGTCCATCACGCCCTGTTCTTCTTTGACAGCACCCGACTGGCCCGAAAACTGGACGGACGAGACGGCCAGCCTGGGGTGCCGGGCATGGATGTGCCGATTTCAGGCTCTTTGGGCGGCTATGTGCCGGGCTCCATTCCGTATCGTCTGCCCCCAGGGCTGGCCATGCCTTTGCCCAAAGGTTCCGATTTGCTCATCCAGATCCACTTCCACCCCACCGGCAAGCCCGAAGTGGAACAGTGCGAATTGGCCCTCTATCTGGCCAAAGAGCCTCCTCAGCGGACTTTGGTTCCCTTCCAAGTGCCTCCCATGTTCGGACGCTCGGCCAACATCGATATTCCACCAGGAGAGAGCAACTATGTGGTCCGAGGCAAGCTCCGACTGCCTACCGACATAGAGCTGATTTCCGTGATGGGTCATGCCCACTATGTGTGTGTGCGGATGAAGCTTACCGCCACTTTGCCTGACGGGAGCACCAAAAACTTGTTGCAGATAGACGATTGGGACCTGGACTGGCAGGACCGCTACTACTACCGCCAGCCGATCTTCCTGCCCGAAGGCACCTTGCTGGAAGCCGAGCTGGTTTACGACAACTCGGAAAACAACCCGCAAAACCCCTTTCATCCTCCGCGGCGAATTCGCTGGGGATTGGAATCCTACGATGAGATGGGCAGTTTCATACTGATGGGCGTACCGGCCCAAGAAGAAATGCTCCCCAAACTCGTGGCCGGTATCTTTGCCAACCTGGACTATGGCTATGTGCCCCGATTCACCCCCCAGCAACGCAAACAGTTCCACTTCTGGATTGATCGGTTCGGCCATGCTCGGGGCCGAAAGCGCCTGGCCGCTATGGTGTTTCAACTGGACTTGAACGGTGATGGGGTTCTCCAGCAGGAAGAAATTCCTTTGCAGGTTCGGGACCGGGTGCTGCTGCGCTGGGATGTCAACGGCAACGGGCAACTGGATCGCCCCGAAATCCAACGCCTGCTGCGCACCGTGAACCAAAAGCCCACCTCTTAACTCCCCGGTCTACTGACCCTCCTGCTGTGAGGAAACTGATGATGGGTAAGCACACTTGGGTGGTGTGGATGTGGCTTGGGGCTGCGATGGTGGGCTGGGCCCAGCAGCCGTGGCAGGAACTGGTTGATCTGCAAGGGCGCCGACATCGGCCTTGGCAAGATCCAAAAACCAAAGCGGTGGTGCTGGTGTTTGTCAATGTGGATTGTCCCATTGCCAACTTCTACCAGCCTCGGCTGCGCCAACTGGCCCAGCGGTTTGAGCCACGGGGAGTGCGGTTTTTCCAGATCCACTGTGACCCGGCCGTGACCGCCCAACAGGCCCAAGAGCATGCCCAACAGTTCCACATCACCATGCCGGTGGTGATGGACTCCAAGCAACGGATTGCCCGAGCTTTGGGCGCCAAGATCACCCCGGAGGTCTTTGTCCTGGACCGCCGGGGGCAAGTGGTGTATCGGGGCCGCATTGATGACACCTATGTGGACTATGGGAAAAAGCGTCCCCGGCCCCTGCACCACGATCTGGCCGACGCCCTGGAAGCCCTGCTGGCCGGCCGCCCGGTGCCCAGACCACGCACCAAACCGGTGGGCTGCTTCATTATCTACCAGCAGCCCTGACCCTCTGAACCTCCTCCCCGCCTGGACACCTCTTGACCAAGGGGCATTCCCTGCCCTTGCGCCCAGGTGGTAATTTCTCCTTGCAGCCTCATTGGGCCATCTTGAATCCCCCTCTGGGGTAGCCTGAGAGAAAGTAGCCCCTTGCGCCAAAGGCCAATTAAAATAAGTGGCGTTCGTGTTCGCAGCAACCCGAACTCCCTGCTGGGGCAAAGCGATGCCATCGTTGCCGGAACTAGCGAAGCATTTGCTGGACCGAATTGCTGCCTCAGTCAGTCGCAGTCCGCTGCTGCGATGCCGGCCCTCCCTGCATCGCGGCCGCTTGGTGGATGTGAAGTGGTTTGAGTGCCTCGGCCCGCATTTTCCCTTCAGGGTTTTGGAAAATATCGTCCAAGGACGAACAGTGCAATGTGATTTTTCCGGGGGATGGGACGAACTGATGGAAGACTGGGCCGACGAAGAGACCGAAGAAGCCCATCTGCAACAACAAAAGCTCTACCAAGCTCTGGAGCGCCGCATCTGGAGACATGCAGAGCTGGCCAAAAGAGAAACCGGGGTGCACTGCGTGTGGTTGGGCTACCCGATGTTTTTTGCCTGCGCCCCTCAAGAGCGAGATGAATATGTCTTTGCCCCGGTGTTGCTCTGGCCGGTAGAAATGCGTTTCTCCGGAGGGGCACTAGGCCAAGTGGAATTGCGACAACTCTCAGACGCGGAATCCCCAGTATTGAACGAACCCCTGGCCATGCGAATCAAAGAATGGCGCGATCTGACAATTCAATTTGAAGAAGAGGAAGGTCCTTTTGATTTAGATGCTCTGACTCGGTTTGTAGAGCTCCTTGCTCATCAATTAAAAGTTTCCCAGATCCGCAAACCGCCGTGGTTGCAAGAGGTGCCCAAGCCAGAAAAGCTTTCCACAGCTTGGTCCCTGATTCCGGCTGCTGTGCTGGGGTTTTTCCGATGGCCGTTGCCTTCCATATTGCGGGACTTGCAAACCTTGGAACAACAAGCGGAAGATGATCAAGCTCCCGCTCCCGTGATGCAACTACTTGTTCCGGAAGCAAACGCACCACACCAAGCTCCCTCCTCCACCCTTCCCTCGGAAAGCGATCGCTGGTTCGTCTGTCCCGCAGACCACTCCCAAGAGGAAGTGGTATTCAACTCCCGGTCCACACCGGCCTTGGTCGTGCACGGTCCTCCTGGAACCGGTAAGAGCCAAACCATTGTGAATCTGATCGCCGATGCCCTGGCCCACGGTCAATCTGTCCTCATGGTCTGCCAGAAGCAAGTGGCCACTCAGGTGGTGATGGACCGGCTTCGGGCAGTGGGCTTAGATCGGTTATGTGTAGAGCTCTTTGATCCTGAGTCCCAACGCTTAGCCGTGTTCCGCAGCATACGAGAACAAGTGGAAGATGTGGCATCAGGCTATCTGCGCAATGATCAAGCTCAGCAAAAACGCAAAAAACTGTGTGAAAGAATTGAACAGTTGGAATACACCATGGGAAGGTTCGCCACCCTACTTCAACACTATGATGAAAAAAGTGAAATGACCTACAGCCAACTTCTGGCGGAAATCGGAAAGCTGAAACACAGATTTCCCAAGCTCTTCCCCAACAAAGAACTCACAGCACGCCTGAAACATATCTCCCAAGAAGACCTGAACAAACTCCTGGAGTTTGTTCCGGAAGTAGAAGCCTTAGCCATTGCTTCCGACTGGTTCAACAACATCTGGAGGCAGCGACAGTCTTGGGTTACACCCAGTGAGTCTCTCACTGAAGAAGTGGAACAGTGCATCGGTGAACTTCTCCAGTGTTTCAAGCAAGCCACACCTTTTAAGAGTCAAGCGATTCCGGTCCACGAACCCGATGAATGGAACCAAGAGAAACTAAACTTGTTAGAGCAGGCAATTGACTTGCTGGACACATTAAAAAAACACGACCCCAAACATCTCTCAGGTCTCCCAGTGTTACTTTCTTCCCTTGATGTTGTTGGGGAAGAACAATTCTTGAAGATCGTTCGCTTGGTGGATGTGAATTCAGCAATCCAAATAGAACAGCAAACCAAGCAGACAAACTCCGATCTGGTTGACAAAATTCTAAAACTAGACGAACGGAACCGCCATGCTCTACTCCAAGCCCTGAAGGACTTGCAGCAGGTGTCCTGGGAATGTCGCTCCAGCGTGTCTCAAATAGCACAACAAGAGAACTGGAAAGAGCGATATCGGGAAGTGGCGACAATAGTGTCCCGACTGCCCAGGTTGCTTCAGAATCCTTTATGCCAGGCGTACTGGACCTTGGGCGGAGAAAACACACTTTTCAGGGATCAAATGAAATCCTGCATTTCCGCTTCAGAGCTACAAAAACTCCACAGACAAATACGCGTGCTTCGCTGGAACGAATTGTCCCTGGAACAGATTCCGTTTGTGCAAAATGAGCTGAAAACGCTTAAAAGTTATACACGATGGTGGCAAAAGCTACTCTCCAAGCGCTACAAGCGCTCCAGAGAAGCATTGGAAAACCTCGGATTACCGATTCCTTCGGATCGCCAGTATTACGCATCTGCCGAAGAACTCTACATGACTCTACAAGAAATAGAAGACAAAATTGTTGCCATTTTGCCGCCTGAAACAAAACAACAGGCGTTGTCTATGTCGCTTATTGATTTGATTGGCTACATCAACGATTGGCTTAATGTTGAACCAGAACTGGCAAAAATGATCAAACTTAGAGAACAGGAAGATTACTCTTACCTTCTTCGCAATATTGCTACAGCGGACGATTTAGAAGAAGTTCAATCGCGATTGCAGGAAATACAAAAGATACTCTCGAACTTAGAAATGGTTTCTTATTGGTTGGGTATGGAACCTTCTTTCGTGTGGGATAATCTGAACATCATAGAATCTTCTCTTCAGTGTGCGGAGAATCTTGCCCAGTTGTGTGATTCTGTCAATCAGGTCCTTACATATTTTTCGTTTCGGCCAATTGTCGATCCGAGACTTGCGCCCCGGACAGTCTGCATTTTGCAACCTATAGTGGATTTTGCCTTGAAATGGAAAAATTTGGAAAACAAGCTCTCCGAAGCTCGCCGATTGGGACAAGAGATGCGTCACAAGGAATTTGTTCATCAAGTTCCCGTTGTTGTAGAAAAATGGGAACAAAGCTTGAACAACCAGTCCAAGATATGTTCTCATTTCATCAAGCTTCGGGAATTGTTAGAACGTTTAGCCAAATGGTTTCCTGAAGAAACAGTCAACAGGATATTTGAAATAGCCGTCCGAGGGGAAGATATTTCCAACTGGGCAAGAGCGGTACAAGACGGCATACACCGTTTTGAAGCACTTTACAAGCTGGAACGACTCCTCAATGGACTCATGCGCCCCGGAGGCAATCCACAAGAGACTTTGAAACAGGATGTGATTCGGATTCTTCTTCATCTCCAGCAGGGGCGTGAACAGAAAGGCTCTGCGGCTGTAGCGGAGTCTAGAAACAACCAAGGGTGGGGATGGTACGAGTTGGTCCGTCTGTCGGCCCTTTGTGGATGGCAAGAGCGGATACTCCACGATTTTTCTGAACTGCACGGCTACAGCATCACCAAGTATGAAAAAGACCGCGACGAGCTTCGGAGGTGTTTGCAAGAGAAAAG
>JAJRRR010000175.1 GCA_024279285.1 Planctomycetota bacterium | reverse complement strand
GAAAGCCCCGATTTTGCTGCTCCCCTAGCAATAAACCTAACGCAACTTCCATGAGCTCGCCTGAGCCAAAACCGTCCAGCCAACGCGGGATCAGTCCTTCCACTTTACTGGTGTTGATCATAGTTCTGGCCGTGCTGGGGGTGTATTTGTCCAACTGGGGCGGCCAAGAGCAGGAGATCAGCTATGATCAGTTTCGCTGGCTGCTGGGCCAGCGCTACCAAGGGCAACCGGTGGTCCAGTGGGTCCGCTTCCGAGGTCAAGAGGTTCAGGGGCAATTGCGCACTGCGGTTCGGTTGCCAGGGGAAAAGGCGATTTTGAAGAGTCGCTTTCGGGTGGTGCTCCCACCCACGGCCCTCTCCAACCCCGACCTGGAACGCCAACTTTTGAAGCAAAACATCCGCATCCTGGCTCAACCTGCCCGAAGCTCCGGATGGTGGAATGTGCTGGTGTTGTTTTTGATTGGAGCCGGGGTGTTTTTGCTGATGCTGTTTTTGCTTCAAAGAGCCCAAGGCCCGTTGGGAGGAGGTTTCCTGGCTAACTTTGGCAAATCCCCCGCCCGACGCTATGAAGCCAAGGGGCATCGGGTCACCTTTGACGATGTGGCCGGACTGGAGGGAGTGAAGCAAGACCTGCAAGAAGTGGTCCAGTTTTTGAAAAATCCCCAGAAGTTCCGCCGCATGGGTGCCCGAGTGCCCAAAGGCACCTTGCTGATCGGCCCCCCGGGCACGGGAAAAACCCTGCTGGCCCGAGCCGTGGCCGGCGAGGCCGGTGTGCCGTTTTTCTCCATCAACGGCTCGGAGTTTATTCAGATGTTCGTGGGAGTGGGAGCAAGCCGGGTCCGGGACCTATTCCAGACGGCCAAAGAAAACGCCCCCTGTATTCTGTTCATTGACGAAATTGATGCCGTGGGCCGCGTGCGCGGAGCCGGATTGGGCGGCGGGCACGACGAACGCGAGCAAACGCTCAACCAAATCCTCAGCGAAATGGATGGATTCACTCCCCATGAAGAAGTGATCGTGCTGGCTGCCACCAACCGGCCCGACATCCTGGACCCCGCTCTGCTCCGACCCGGTCGCTTCGACCGCCACATCACCGTGGACCGTCCCAATTATCAAGGTCGGTTGCAACTGTTCCGAGTCCACAGCCGGGAAGTGCCCCTGGCCGAAGATGTGGACTTTGAACGACTGGCCCGACGCACCGTTGGGCTTACCGGAGCCGACATCCGCAACATCGTCAACGAAGCCGCCCTTTGGGCCACCCGACAGGGCAAAGAGGTGGTCTGCATGGCCGACTTTGACTACGCCATGGACAAGGTGCTGATGGGTCCCAAGCGAGACGAAGTGCCCAACGAAAAAGAAAAACACATGACCGCTTATCACGAAGCCGGACATGCCTTGCTGGCCTGGCTGCTGCCAGAAGTGGACCCGGTGCACAAAGTGACGATCATTCCGCGGGGTCGGGCCTTGGGAGTGACGCAACTTCTGCCGGAGGAAGACCGCATGTGTGTCAGTCAGTCCACGCTGGAAGCCCAGTTGGTTTTCATTTTCGGAGGTCGGGCGGCCGAGTTGTTGGTCTTTGATGAGCTGACCTCGGGAGCCGAAAACGACCTGGAACGCGCCACCGCTCTGGCCCGAAGAATGGTCACCGCTTGGGGAATGAGCTCGCGCCTAGGCCCGGTCAGCTATCGCACCTCGCACGAACATCCTTTTTTGGGCAAGGAGATCTACGAACACCGGGAGTTCAGCGATCAGACCGCCCGACTCATTGACGAAGAAGTGGCCCGAATCCTCAACCACGCCGACGAGCGTGCTCGGGAACTTTTGCAACAGCATCGGGACAAACTGGACCGACTGGCCCAAGCCCTGCTGGAGCGTGAACTGTTAGACAGCCACGAGATAGAAGAACTCATTGGCCCTCCTGCCCGTGCCTCCGCACAATCGCCCACCGCCCAACCTTTGGCTCCCCGACAACCCAGCAAGAGGAAAGAAGCCTAGCACTTCCAACCACTTGGCCTGCTTCTTCTTTCCTCTGAGCCATTCCAGAGAGCTGCTAGGGCTTGAGGACGATTTTGCCGGCCAGGGTGCCTTTTTTGCCGATGGTGTTTTCTTCTTGGAGGCGATGGGCTTGTGCGGCTTGGGACAAGGGAAGCACGCGGTCGATTCGGGCTTTGAGTTTGCCTTGAGCCATCCAACGGTTGATGTCCTCGGCGCAGCGTCGCTGTTCCTCGGCAGAGGCGTTGAACATGACAAACCCATGCAGGGAGAGGTCCTTGACATAAAATGGTCCCACGGGAAACGGAGGCCGAGCGTCCCGACCGGCCATCAGCACCACTCGCCCTCGCTTGGCCAAGAGTGAAACGGCCTGATCCAAGTCCGGCTCGCGGAGGGTTTCCCACCACAGGTTCACACCCTCAGGGGCGAACTGACGGATGAGTTGGGCTTTGTGCTGGGTTTTGTAGTTGATGGCCAAGTCGGCTCCCAGTTCGTAGCAGGCTTGCACTTTTTCGTCACTTCCGCCGGTGGTGATGACTCGGGCTCCTGCGATTTTGGCCATTTGCACCACCATAGAGCCCACCCCACCGGTGCCTCCGTGGACGAAGACGATTTCCCCAGGCTGCAACCGGGCATGCAAGAACAGACCCAAATGAGCTGTAATGCCCACCAAGGCCACGGCGGCCGCTTCTTCGTCGGAGACGCCGTCTGGAGTGGGATAGAGCCACTGTTCGTCCACGAGTGCATATTCGGCAAAAGTGCCTTGACGACCCAGCAACCCTTGGTTGCTCCCCCAAACCCGCTGGCCCACCCGAAACTGCTTCACCTCAGGGCCCACGGCCTCCACCGTGCCAGCCAGATCACAACCGATGATGAACGGCTTGGGCAACTCCATGGCGATGGTGCCTGCCCGAATGTAAGTATCCACCGGATTCAGGGCCACTGCTCCCACCTTGACCAACACCTGGGAGCCTTTCGGTTCCGGCTTGGGCAGATCGCCATATTGGATCACTTCCGGCGGACCTGTGCGTTCAATGAAGGCGGCTTTCATGGCTCGCTGGTAGCAGTAAGAAACGGGGCAATAGTTCTCTCCCGGCTCACCTTTTGGTTTTCAGGCAGTTTAGCGGTTCCGGAGGCAGTGTCCAGCAGGCCAAGTGCCCCAATTGGTTTGGCGATGCCTTTTGGCGAACCAGGCAGAAACGATGCAGGAGCGTGATTTGCAAGCGTTCTGCGGCATGGACGGATACGCCACCCCGGGAGGGCAGCCCACCTCAGCAAACCCGGGCCAACAAACAAAACGCCGGTTTCCCACGCAAACCGGCGCCGGAAGCTCAGCGGTTCAAGCAAAACAGCAACTTTACACCTGGAACGAGGAGCCGCACCCACAAGTGCGAACCGCGTTGGGATTGTTGAAGACAAATCCTCGGCGGTCCAGACCTTCGTAGAAGTCAATGGTCAGGCCGTCCAGGAACAGCTCGCTCTTTTTGTCCACCACCAGCTTCAGCCCGTGCTGCTCGTAGAGGTGGTCCTTTTGGGGATCGTACTTGTCGTCAAACTGGAAGCGGTACTGGAATCCGCTGCAACCGCCTCCGACCACTCCCACGCGGACCATCACATCGCCCAACTTCTGCTCCTGCATGACCCGCTTGGCCTCAGCCGCAGCCCTTTCGGTCAAAGTTATGGCCATAGCTTCCCTCTCCACGCGCGAGTGTTTTTTTCACCGTTTGCCGACAATAATTTTATCTTCTTCCCAGGCCGGTAGCAAGTTGAGTGCTTGCTGAGGGGCTAAGTGCGTCTGTTCCAGCCGTGCCTCCCAACTGACAGAGCGCAGTGCTGCCTAGTGCGAGCTCCGCGCCCCATCGCCCACAGCAAGTTTAGCTAGGAGTTAAGGAGTTTGCGCACGATTTTCGGAACAATCCCCTTGGCCAGTTGTGGGCTAGAAACGCTGACCTTTTTATCTACTCGTCATTTTGAAGTTGCCGCCTGCTTGGATACGCGGAGAGAAAGTGGGGATGAATCAGGAGTGCTTGGCTTGGGGCAGCAATTCGGAGTCGTTCTGTTGCCAGGCCGCATTGGGGCTGGGGAGCTGTCATCGGGTGGGCGGACTCGCACGCCAGAAAGTCTGCACAATCGGAACAACCGGAACATCCGGAACCGATGCGGATCGTGTAATCCCTACGGCCGAAATAACCAATACCCCTGTGCTCGTGCTTTTTTCCGGATCATTTGACCGCAATGTCCGCAGGAGGCAATCCGCAAGCCGGTTGGATCGTGGTGAGCCCATGGGCAATTGCCCTGTGGGCGGTGGTGCTAGGTGGCTGGTGCGCTGCTCAACAGAGCATGTGGCCTCTGCGCGTGGCAAGTTCCCAAAAGTGCATTCCGCTCCCTCCAGTGGAAGAAACAGTTCCCCCACCCGTCTTTGCTCCTCAGCCTAGCTATGTGGTTCCGGCAGGGGCCTTTGTGCCGGTGGTGGTGGGATCAGGAGCTGCCCCGGGCCAAGAAGATTTGGGAACCGGAGCTCCCTTGCCCGCAGTTGGCCAAACTGCTTCCACTTCCCAAGAAGTGCAAAATCAAACTGTGCGTTTCCCCAACCGGTGGCTGGAACATCTGCAGCGGTTGGATATTTCGGGTCATGTGCGAATTCGTCACGAAATTGACACCCGTCGCCTGGTTGGGCCCCCCCGGAACCGCCAGCGTCTTCGGGCCCGACTGGCTTTCACCTATCGGTGGAATGAAGAAGTTCGGGCGGGGATCCGCTGGACCACTGGAGACCGCAAGATTGTGTTGGAGCCGGACGATCGGGCCGGAAGCCCACTCTCCTATCAGGACGCCGGTGATGTGCTGGACAAGTTTGAGTTCAACTTGGACCGGATTTTCATCACCCTCACTCCTTCGTGGTTTCCCGGGGGCTGGATCACGCTGGGCAAGTTCCGCAATCCGGTGCGGCTCAATCCCATCTTTGCTGCTCCGGTGGGCGATCTGGTTTGGGACGAAGCTGCCCATCCGGAAGGCGTGGCCGCCGGTTGGGAAGGCCCCTGGCCAGGGCTGGACCGACTGGAGTTTCTGCTAGGCGAGTCGTGGGTGCTAGAGCTGGCCAATCAGGACGAAGCCAGTTTGTTTTTCACCCAGCTTTGGGCCCAAAAACGCTGGGGACGCTGGACCGTGGAAGCCAGCCTTGCCTGGTACGACTGGAATAACCTCAACCCGGACGGAAACACCCGGATCAGCGCCGAAAACAATGTGGGCAACGCCGTGGTGCAAGTCGGTCCCGATCCAAACGATGTGGTCTTCGTTTCCGGATTCAGTGTGCTCAATCCCATGCTGGTGCTCACTTGGGATCCGCCTTCGGGAGTAGGGCCCTGGCAAGTGGTTTGGGAATACTTTTACAACACCCAGTCCTTTGATGCCCAACGTGCTAGTGGGTTTTCCATCGGAATGCAGTTGGGACCAGCGGTGCGAAGCCAAAAACAAGGGGCGTGGAAAGTCTATTACACCTGGAACGAAGTAGAGCAGGAAAGCGTCTTCACCCCCGTGGTGCAGGACGATTTTCAGTTGGCTTCCAACTTCCGGGGGCACTGGGTCGGGTTGGATTGGTTTCTTTGGGACCAGGTGGAGCTGCGGCTTTGGGTCCTCTCCAGCAAACCGATCCTTCCCATCCCCGGCCTGCCACGCCACATGCAATGGCGGTTCCGGATTGACCTGACCACTTACTTCTGAGAATCGCCCTGCCCAGCACGCTGTTTTTCCAATTCTTCCTCAATCCAGGAGAGCCCCGTCATGGCCGAAGGCCAACCCAAGGTGGTGATAGCCAACAGAGCCACATGGCGGAGGTGTTGTTCAGTCCATCCGGCTTTCAAGGCCCGACGGGTGTGGGAATGCACGGCCCCTTGCAACTGAGCTCCTACGGCCAAGGCCAACTTCACCAGCCGCTGCTCTTTGGGACTCAAAGGGCCGCTATCTGATACCGCTTGGCCCAACTGGTTGTAGGCTTCCCAGATGGCCCCGAACTCCTGGGCCATTTTTTGCACGATCGGAGGCAGCTTTTCCTGACTCACGGTCCTTCTCCCTGGCTTGGGGGTGCGCAGCAGCCAGCAGCATCAGGCGGTTGCAGGGCCACCAGTTGCTCCCCACCTGGGAACGAACAAGCACCGCAAGGGGGTTGTTCCTCGGGGGGTTCGATGCACTGAGCGAGCCTGGGCCGAACCGGCAATTTGCGCCTAGTTCGCTCCCAGCCTAACCAGGCTCCTAACACCTGAGCCGCTTGGTAATAGAACCCTTCTCCGGCCCGCCGGGCAAGGGCCTGGGCAAACGAACCCATCCACCAAACCACATGCTCGCGGAAAAACTTTTCCCACGCTTCCTGGCAAATCCGAACCTGGGAGGAAAAAGGGCCAAACTCCTCTTGGGCCAAACGCTGCTTGGTCAACAGAAAGCTCAAAAACTCCAACTCCAAAGCTACATGGTCCGGACGCTCCGGCATGCGGCGCGACTCCTGCAGCCCAAACGCCCGATAGAACCCCGCTATGTCGGCCAACCGCTGAGCACGAAAAAACGGCTCCGTGGTCCGATAATACTCCGTCCCGTAGGGCATGCACTCCCGAGACGCAACCAGCCCAAAAACCCGATTGTACTCCGCGCGAAGATCGAACTTCGCATTGCGCAGCTCCCGAAGCATCCCTTGCAAGTCTAACCGCTCCAAGGGCTGCTCTCCGGGGCCATCGGGTGTGTGAGCCTGGCCTTGGCAGAGGATCAACTCCGCAGCCGCCTGGGCCACCTGTTGATTGGCTTTCTGCCGCAAAGCCTGCCACGGCTCACGATGAGGATCAGAAAGCGAGAGGGCCAAAAACCGGATGAGCACTTCTCGGGCCAGGTCCACTTCGCACACGGTTTCAACGGTGGGCATCGCAAGGCTCCTCGGGCACAACTAGATGGAGTTCAAGTGCAGCTCCTTGGGACGCTCAAAGGTGGGTTCTTCAATGGTGATCCTCACCACCGGTTTGCCCAGCTTGTTGAAGCCAATCACAGTGTCGTTGTAGATTTCCTGCACGACTTCTTTCCCCGAAGGAAGGGTGACCGGCACTTCGGCCACCTTGGGCCCTTTTTC
>JAJRRR010000174.1 GCA_024279285.1 Planctomycetota bacterium | reverse complement strand
CAGCCCCGGGCTTTCCCGGCCCTGGCTCTCCTAGCTGACCACTTCTTGCACCACGCGACCTTCTACATCGGTGAGCCGGAAGTCGCGTCCGTTGTAGCGATAAGTGAGTCGGGTGTGGTCCAGGCCCAACAAATGCAAGATCGTGGCGTGCAGGTCGTGCACGCTGACGCGGTTTTCCACGGCTTTGAGTCCCACCTCATCGGTGGCTCCGTAGTGGACCCCGGGTCGCACCCCACCGCCGGCCATCCAGACGGTGAAGGCATGGGGATTGTGGTCCCGACCGGTGCCGCCTTTTTGAACCACCGGCAACCGCCCAAACTCGCCTCCCCAGATCACCAGTGTCTCCTCCAGCAGTCCTCGTTGTTGGAGGTCTTCCAGCAAGGCGGCGATGGGCTGGTCGGTTTCTCGGGCAAAACCGCGATGGTTTTTGTCAATGTTCTTGTGTCCATCCCAACTCCGCTCGTTCTCCATCCCGCCGGAGTAAATCTGAACAAACCGAACTCCTCGCTCCACCAGCCGTCGGGCAATGAGGCACTGCCGGGCAAAGTGCCCACAGTGCTTCTCCTGCACTCCGTAGAGCCGATGGATGTGTTCCGGTTCGCGATCAATGTCCAGGGCTTCCGGAGCGGCCATTTGCATCCGATAGGCCAACTCAAACGACTCAATCCGCGCAGCCAGATCGGTTTCCCAGGGGTGGCGCTGGCTGTAAGGACGATTCAGTTGCCGGATCAGGTCCAGTTGGCGTCGTTGGCCACCTGGGGGGAAGTCCGCCGGGGGATAGAGATTGTCAATCGGGGCTCCTTGGTGCTTCAGAGCGGTGCCTTGGAAGATGCTAGGTAGGAAACCGGCTCCCCAGTTTTGGGCGTGTCCTTTGGGTAGCCCTCGGCCCAAGGTGTCGTACATCACCACGAAAGCGGGCAAGTTCTGGCTTTCGGTCCCGAGCCCGTAGGTCACCCAAGCTCCCACGCACGGAAAGCCCATCCGCGTCTGGCCCGTGTTGATCATAAACAACGCCGGAGAGTGGTTGTTGCTGGTGGTCCAGCAGGAGTGGATGAAGGCCATTTTGTCCACATGTTTGGCCAACTGGGGAAAGATTTCGGAGACCCAAGTGCCGCTTTCCCCATGCTGGCTGAATCGGAACGGAGAGCGCATCAGAGGGCCCACCTGATTGGCAAAAAACCCGGTGGCCGGATCCAGCCCTTTCAGCTCCTGCCCGTGCCGACGCTCCAGTTCCGGCTTGTAGTCCCAGGTGTCCACGTGGCTGGGCCCCCCGTTCATGAAAAGCCAAATCACATGCTTGGCTTTGGCCGGGAAGTGGGAAGGCTTGGGAGCCAGGGGATTGACTTGCTTGAGGGCTTCGGCCCCTTGAGCTTCAGACCCCAGCAGGCCCTCTTGGTGCAACAAACCGGCCAAGGCCAACAATCCAAACCCTTGACCTGCTTGACGCAAAAACTCCCGACGATCCGCATACACCCCCTGAGGCGAAACGAACCAGCGAGGGATGTATTTCATAGCCCAGACCCTCGTGCTTTCCACAGGCTCACTTAGGCAGGATCAGCTCTTGGCAACTTCCTAGCATTTTCAACGGGCAGGCACACCGTCTGTCATCATACCCCATGCTCAACTTGCGGTCCACTTGTCCTATCGGCAGGTTTGGGAGCGGGGGATCAAGGTTCGCTTGATCCGCTCACGGGCGGTGGTGCTCGTGCCAGAACCGGAAAGCCAATCGCAAGGCCCCGGCCACCGGGTGGCGAACCAAGCGGAATCGCACTCCCAAGGGGAGTTGCTTTCGCAACAAGGCCCGAAAGTGAGCCGAACCGCAAGCCACACCCCCGGCCAAGGCCACCGGCGAATGGGGCAAGCCAAGCTCCTGCTGCACCTGGCGGATCATTCGGGCCAAAGTGGCTGTGTGGTGCTCCAACACAGCTTGAGCCACCGGATGCCCTCGCCGAGCCAAGGCAATCACCTCAGGAGCCAAAGCAGCCAGTTGAGGCACGCTGCCGGGGCTTGGGCGCACTTGCCCGGAAAGCTCTTGCAAGCTGGAACACCTCCAGTGTTTCAGCACCACTAGGACCAAGGGATCGCTGTGCCGGAAACGGCATGGGTCGTGAACCAGCCGGCGGAGGCAATCCAGCACGAGGGCTGTTGCACTGCCGGGATCACCCAGCAGGGGCCCCCAACCGCCGGCTCGGGCCTGGCGGCCTTGTGCGTTTT
>JAJRRR010000173.1 GCA_024279285.1 Planctomycetota bacterium | reverse complement strand
TGGGTAACGACACCAGCAAAGGACGCACTTTGGACATTATTCTCAATTTGTACATTTATGCCGGACCTATTTTGGCCGGAGCAACCCTGATGGACCATGTGGAAGACTTTTACGAATTTGAAGAAGTCGGCTCGGTGTTCTTTACTGCGATTCCGGCTTATGTGGAGTCGCACGCTTCGTGGCTCACTTGGGGAGTTTTGTTGACAGGCATTCCGTTTTTCCTCTTTTACATTTATTGCTATTGGCGCTGGGCACAACAAGGATACCGGATTTCTTTTCAAAAAGTGGCACTCCTGGTGTCCACAGCTTTGTGTTCCATCATCACTTGGGGATTTAATCCGTTCGGAGAAGCGTTCTTTATCATGAATTTCTTCCATGCCTGGCAGTACTTTGCTTTGGTATGGTGGGTGGAGAAGAAAAACATTGCCCGGGTGCTAGGCGTAGAGGGAAAACCTTGGGCTCCGTGGTTGGCCTTGGCCGTATTGCTGCTGGTGGGATTTGCTTATGGATTTTGGGCCGAAACCAGCGATAGCTCCAACCGCGTTGCTTACAATCTGATCATCGTCATCGCCATCATGCACTTCTGGTACGATGGCTTTATCTGGTCAGTGCGCAAGAAGATGGTTTGACAGGGGAAAAAGTTCCAGTTGTTATCAACCCCGAAGAGCTCAGGCCAGTAGTTGGGAGATCACCCGGCCGTGCACATCGGTGAGCCGCATGTCGCGTCCGCCGAAGCGGAACACGAGTCGTTTGTGGTCTATGCCCAACAGGTGCAGCATGGTGGCGTGCAGGTCGTGAAAGTCCATTTTGCCCTCTATGGCGTGGTAGCCGTACTCGTCGGTGGCTCCGTAGATGGAGCCTGCCCGAACCCCTGCTCCGGCCAGCCAAATGGAAAAACCAAAGGGGTTGTGATCCCGACCGTCCCGACCTTGGGCAAAGGGAGTGCGCCCAAACTCTCCGGCCCAAACCACCAGCGTCTCCTCCAGCAATCCTCGGGCATGCAGATCTTGCAGCAAGCCAGCGATGGGCTGGTCCACGGCCAAGGCGTTTCGCTGATGTCCTTGGCGGAGATTTCGGTGCTGGTCCCAGCGGTCCGCTCCCACTGGAGGACAGAGCACTTCGACGAACCGCACGCCTTGTTCCAGGAGTCGTCGGGCCACTAGGAGCTGCCGGCCGAAGCGTCGGGTGGGTCCAAACCGCGACTCCAGCCCATAAAGCCGCTGTGTGGCCCGGCTCTCACGCGAAATGTCAGTCACTTCGGGCACGGCCATTTGCATGCGAAAAGCCAGCTCATAGTTGGCAATGGCCGCCTCCAGCGGGTCCTGGGGACCTAGCCGCTTTTGCAACTGGGCATCCAGCAGGCGAAGCAGCCGGAGTTTGCGTCGCTGAGCTTGGAACCCTCCGGGACCAGGTGCGATGTTGGCCACAGGCTCTTTGCCCTCTTGGAACACAGAACCTTGATAAGCCGCCGGGAGGAACCCGCTGCCAAAGCAGTCCAGTCCTCCCGGGGGAATCATCCCACAACTGAGCACCACAAACCCGGGCAAGTTGGCCGAAAGCGTCCCCAGTCCATAGGTGACCCACGCTCCCATGCTCGGCCGGCCCTGAAGCCCCGAGCCGGTGTGCAGCATGTAGTTGGCGTTGGTGTGCTCCGAGAACGGGGAAGTCATGGAGCGAATCACCAGCAGGTGATCCACGCACCGAGCCAGATGGGGGAAAAGCTCGCTGACGGGGATGCCGCTTTCTCCCCAGGGGCGGAACTTCCAGGGGCTAGCCAGCACTCGGCCCACATCGTCAAACTGCGTCTGGTGCACTTTCATCTTGAACGGCTGGCCGTTTTCGCGGTTCAACCTGGGCTTGGGGTCCCAGGTGTCCACCTGCGAAGGTCCTCCGTCCATGTACAAAAAGATCACATTGCGTGCCCGGGGACGGAAATGGGGCAAGCGGTGCTTTTGTCCCGGCAACGCTCCGTAGGCCGGATCGTTCAACAACGCAGCCAGCGCCACCAGCCCAAAACCGGTGGCACTCTCCCGCAACATCTCCCGACGCGAGAGTCCCACACGACGAAACCGCCCGCAGTGCATCTTCAACTCCTTGCAAAATGCTCGGCCTGCTCAGGCTCACCGGTCCGCTTTCAAGCAGGCAGTTTCAGGGAACGAAAATGAACTCCTTCATGTTAAACACCGCATGGCACAACTGGGTCCATGCCTCCAGGGCACAGTGGCCCTCTTTTTCCCACTGGCGGACAAACGCCCTTGCGGCTTGCAACTCCTCCGGAGTGGGTTCCCGAGCCAACGCTTGAAGAAACATCCACCGGATGGTCTGCTCAGGTTCCTGGTGCAGTTCCAGGAGTCTTCGGGCCCAGAGCTGCGCTTGTTGATAGACGAACGGATCGTTGAGCATGGTCAGGGCCTGGGCCGGGACATTGGACACTCCGCGACGGCCTACTGTGGTGGTGGGGACCGGATAGTCAAACACCAAAAACATCGGGGTGAGAAAATTGCGTCGCACATTGATGTAAATACTGCGTCGTCCGTTCCCGTCCAGAGGGCCGCTGCGAGCAGGTCGGCCTCGGCCTTGCATGAACGGGGTCAGATGGGGCAACACGCCAGGGCCAAACATCCCCTGGCGGTCCAAGCGCCCCGACACACAAAGCAACGCATCGCGGATCGCTTCGGCTTCCAGACGCTGCAAGTTCATGCGGTGCAACAGGCGGTTTTGAGGATCGCGTTGCTGAGCCACCGAGTCGGTGATCGCACTGCTTTGGGCAAAAGTGGCCGACAACACCATTTGGCGAATCAACCACTTCAGCGACCAATCGTGCCGAATCAACTCGGCGGCCAGATAGTCCAGCAGCTCCGGATGAGAAGGCTTCTGGCCCAAGTGGCCAAAATCATCCACCGATTCCACCAACCCTCGCCCAAACAAGTGATGCCACACCCGATTGACGATCACTCGGGCCAGAAGGGGGGCGGAGTGTCGGAGAGCGGTTTGGGCCATCAGCAGTCGTCCACTACCGTGCTTGGGGCGGGGCTGCTGCACTCCGCCCAAGATGCGGGGAAGTCGCCGCGGTTGGACCGGACCACGCACTTTGTGATTGCCCCGCACGAACACATACTCGTCCACCCCATTGCCATCCACCATCACCACCACCCGGGGCCCGTAGCGAAGCTCGGCCTCCAACTGGCGTTTTCGGCGTTCCCATTGAGTCAGTTGCTGTTTTGCTTGTTGAGGAAGTGCAGGAAGTTTTTTCACAGCCACAGGGGAATGGTACACCAGCCACTGGACCAAACGCCCTTGCTCCAGCGAGAGCTGACCTGGCCGCTGAACCCAACGGCGCAGAGCCTCCGCCCACTGCTGCTGCATCTCGTCCAAGGTTTGGGACAAGCTGGAAGCAAGCGTGGGATTTTTTGGCGGAAGTGGAACCCTTGGGGGCGATGCCTCGTGGCTCCAGAGGGCCTGGGCCATGGCAATGTACCCGTCAGAAAAATCCTCCAGCTCCAAGTAAGCCCGTTGGCCCACCCACTTGCTCAAGTCAATGGCATACCAGCGAAACTCCTCATGGTTCAGCTCCACTTTCAGGTGCCCGTAAATCGGATTACGGATCAAGTGAAACCCCGCCAAGATGACCCGAAATGTGCTTTTGCGCCCTGCCAGGCGAACATGCAACCAGGGTTGGGGGATTTCCACCGTGCGGCTGCGGAGTGTGCCTTGCAGACGGAGGCTCAGTAGCCCGCTGTGAGCCACAGGCAAGGGGAGCTGTTCCTGAATCGGGAGCACCGGCTCGGCAAGCGGACCTGAGCCAAACGCCTCACCTGTGGTGAACCACCCTCGCCAACCTGGCCGGAGG
>JAJRRR010000172.1 GCA_024279285.1 Planctomycetota bacterium | reverse complement strand
GGGGATTTCCGACCATGCTTCGCCCCTTGGAATGGCTGGCCCAAAAAGCCGGTGCCGATCTCAATTCCTTGCCCGGTTATGTGGAGTTCAAGCATCTCCACGATGGTCTGAAGACCGACGATTGGATCGCACTGGACGAAGGCAGTTGGTTCTATATGCCCATGCTCTACCCGGCCGCTAGCTTCTCAGAGGCGATGCGCGTGCTGCAAATTCAAGACACTCTCATCAAGCAGATTCCCGAAGTGGAAAATGTGCTGGGTAAAATCGGCCGTGTGGAATCGGCCTTGGATCCCGCCCCTGCGGCCATGATTGAAACCTACATCATGCTCAAACCTCGCTCTCAATGGCGACCGGGAATCACGGCCCAGGACATCTGGAACGAAATCAACCGCGTGGCCACCTTGCCCGGTATTACCAAGGCTTCCCCTTTGCAGCCCATTGAAGGTCGCGTGGTGATGCTGCAAAGCGGGATTCGGGCTTCAATGGCTGTGCGGATTTACGGGGACGACCTGGAAGGGCTGACCCAAGCCGCCGAAGCCGTTTCCGAGTTCCTGCAAAACCATCCCTTTGTGGACCCGGCTGTGGTCAAGCCCGACATCGTAGTGGGCAAGCCCTACATTGAGTTTGAAGTGGATCGAGAAGAAGCCGCCCGATATAACATGACCACCGCCATGGTCAACGAACTGGTGGAAGCCGGACTGGGCGGGCTGAATGTCACCGTCACCGTGGAAGGACGCGAACGCTATCCTATTCAGGTGCGATTCCAACGGCGGTTTCGCCAGACTCCGGAAGGACTAGGGCGTTTGCCCGTGGTCACTCCCACCGGCGATGTGGTCCCTTTGAGTCGCCTGACCCGAATCCGCAGCACCTGGGGACCAGGAGCCATCCAAAGCGAAGATGCCCGACTCGTTGCCCATGTCTCCTTCTCTCCCCGCGAAGGCAAAGGCGACCTGGAAACCGCCATGGCCGTGCAATCGGCCATTGAACAGGCCATCCGCGACGGCAAGCTTAAACTGCCCCAAGGGTTTGTGCCTGAACTGGTCGGAAGCTTCCAAAACCAAGTGGAAACTAACCGCCGACTGGTGTTCATCATCCTGCCCTCCGTGCTGTTGATCAACTTGTTGCTGATCTACCTGCAATTTCGCCGCTTGAGCACCTCTCTGATCGTATTTTCCGGAATCCCGATTGCTTTCTCCGGCGGGATGATCGCCTTGGCCCTGGGTCAGGTAGAGATGAACACCGCAGTTTGGGTGGGATTTATCGCGTTGTTTGGAATTGCCGTGGACGACGGCGTGGTAATGGCCACTTATCTTTCCCAACTTTTTGAGCGTAAAAAGCCTCGCACGGTGGAGCAGATTCGCCAAACGACAGTGGAAGCCGGTTCCAAACGCATTCGGCCATGCCTGATGACCACAATGACCACCTTGATTGCGTTGGTTCCGGTTCTGGTATCCACAGGCCGAGGAGCGGATGTGGCCCGAGCTATGGCCCTGCCCGTGTTCGGCGGCATGGTCATTGAACTGGTCACCTTGTTTATTGCCCCGGTGACCTACTGCTGGGTGGAGGAGTTCTTACTTCAATTGGCCCGACGGCCGGCATCAGAACCTTCTTCACTCCCCGTGCCGCAAGCTGCACCCACTCCAGGCGGTTAATAAACCGCTACTGTTGTGCTGGTTTTCGTGTGGGAGCAAACTTGATGTTCTGAACCAAGGTGACCACCTGACCTGTGCCCGGGTCAATATAACCCGAGACAGCAGTGATCGCGTCAATGATAAAGCGATAGGGTAGATCGTAGTCGGGATCAAGTTCCACTTCCAGATCCTTGGCTGCTTCGGGCCCCCGACGCTTCAGTTCCTGAACCACGATGTTTCGCATGTCTTCAAAAGTGGCCAGAGCTTGATCTCCATAGCGTATCCCACAAAAGGGAGCATTGGGATCCGAAGGCGTTAGCAAACGGAACCGAAGCGGCATTTGGGGCAACTCAGCAGTGCTGCCGCCGCTTGTAATTCGGGGCATCTTGATATTAAAGTCCCCCTCTACAGCTACCACTTTGAAAGTCAAAATGAAAAACACCAATAATTGGAACACAATATCAATCATTGGTGTCATTTGAAGCTCAATCTTGACTTCTGAATCGCCGCTGCGTCGTGGTTTCATGGCTTTCTAAGGTGCTGATTTGGAGGCCAGACAAGAGAACCAACAACGGCCAACTTTTGTCACGAGGATCTGTCAGGCTCCCTCTGTTCAGCTCTTAGAGCGAAGTTTTCAAATCCGGCATCCTGACATTTGGCAATCACCTCTTGAACAATTCCTGTCTTGAGCCTT
>JAJRRR010000171.1 GCA_024279285.1 Planctomycetota bacterium | reverse complement strand
GTCGGTTTGGGCCACAAACACTCGCCCCTGGGAATCCACAGCAATGCCATAAAGCAGCGTTCCTAACCCTTCTACCACTGCCACTAGTTCATCCGTTCGGGTGTCAAAGACGAACAGGTCCTTGTCGGGCACATCGGGGTGTTTGACAATGTCCACCACATGGCCCAAGGAAAGCACATTGTTGACCCGAATGGAATGTTCCCAAGCGTCAAAGGTGACCAGCTTCCCGTCGATGTCCTCTTTGCGTCCTCCGGAAAGCTGCGTTTGATTGTTGGACTCAAAGGGAATCACATACAGCCGGCCGTTTCGCACGGCGATGGCCCTGGGGTCTTGGGCCGGAATGTGGAGCCGTCGCACCACGCGCCGCGAAGCTACATCCACCACGGCGATCTGGTTCTCGGAGGAGAGAGCGACATAGGCTTTTTCCACACTGGCAAACGCCACGCCCACCGGCTCATCAAACCGCGTGGCCCGACGCTGAAGGTCAAACTCCTGAATGGTATCCACCACCTGGAGAAAAGTAGGGCTTTGAGGATCGCAATCAATGACGCTGACCGAATCGGAGACATGATTGGCCACCCAAAGCTCTTTGCCATCGGGGCGCAGGGCCAGGCCCACTGGGTCAATGCCTACGGGCACTCGGGCCACCACTTGGCGGGTGCGAGTGTCGATCACATCCACCGTGTCGGCCGGAGTGTTGGTGACGAACACCCATTGGCCTGCCACCACTACCGGATTGGCATGGGGGCTCATGAAGATCGGATGCCCTCGGGAAACTCGCTGGTTTGCGTTTTCCCCCGCCAGCAACTGACTCACCAACAACTGCACGCTTGCCCAACTCACCACCAGAGAAAACACCCCCAGTCCCAACAGCCACCTGAAGGGACGGAAGACTCGCATGATCCGACTCCTTGTGCCCAGGGCCAAAGGGACGGGATTTTTTACAGAACAGACCAGCAAAAACTACTCCGGTTGTAGTTTCCCCAACCCAGATGTGCAAGTCTTTTACGGTGATCGTTCCCAAAGGAAGGGGTTGCTCTCCAGTGCAACTTTTCGGGCCCAGGCGGCTCCTCCCGCTCCCGAAGCAAACTGACCTACCCTTACTTTCCCTTGCCCTCCTCCCGCGGCTTCGCTCCGGTCCAAGATCAAGGTCGAGAACGCCTGGGCCGCAGAGGGGTGCACTTGGTCCCAAACCACGCGGGCCACCCCAAAGGCACTCGGCGACAGCCAGTGGATAGCAACCCTGCCGTCCACGGCGGTCTTTTTCTTGGTGTTCGGCTTACGGTGGAAAACTCTTGCAAGTGCAAGCGGGAGAACCCGTTGGAGGGCCGCCAGTTTTTTGCACAGCCGGGGAGAAAGGGAGGACAGGCTAGCCCGAAGAGCCAGTTGGAGGGGATACCCGGTTTTGTGTGCCGGAGAAAAGGGAGGACAGGTCAAGTCCGCATCCGGTTGAACTTTTCTCCGGGCAAGTGGTGAAATTTGGGGTAGGAAATCGTTTGCAGCAATCAGGGACCAAATCGGCCAGTGTCTCCTGCACAGGAGCAAAAGGGATGTGTCGCTTGTTAGCAGTCAGGGCCAATCGGCCTGTGGACTTTCGCTTCTCGCTTCTGGAAGGTCCTCAGAACTTCCGGCAACTTAGCCAGCACCATCCTGACGGCTGGGGGATCGGCTGGTATGGGCCCTCGGGGCCGCAGGTCCACAAAGAGCCGCTTGCGGCCTTGGCAAGCCAGCGTTATGTCCAAACCACTGCCCAGGCAACTTCCCGAATCTTTGTGGCTCATGTCCGCTTCGCCACCCGGGGCAAGGAAACCTCCGAAAACTGTCATCCGTTCCTGTGGCGACGGTGGCTTTTTGCCCACAACGGCACGCTCTACCATCACGACAGGCTCCGTGAACAACTCCATCCTCAGCACCGGGAAGCCATTCAGGGGCAGACCGACTCGGAGGTGTTTTTCCACTGGATTCTCCAAAACATCGCCGAACACGCGTCGGTGCCAGAGGGGATCGCGGCCGCCGTGGAAATGCTGGGCCACTACAAAGCCCTCAACTTCCTGCTTAGCGACGGAAGCTGCCTGTACGCCTATCGGGATGCGTTGGGACGAGAAAGTTATTACTCGCTTTTTTGGCTTCAGCGCGATCCTTCAGAACCTGGCCCCTTGGTTTTGAAATCCCAGGAACTCAGGGCCCTGTTGGACAGCAAGCAACTCCAGCAAGAAAAAGCCGTGCTGGTCTGTTCCGAACGCCTCACCGATGAACATTGGCAACAGATTCCCCTGGGATGCCTGTTGGTGGTGGGAGCTGACTTGCAAGTGGAGCTGATTTCCATCCGATAGTTTCAGAAGAGAACCACCACTTAGGCCGCGTTTTTCAAAAATTGAGGCTTTTTGCCACTTGTGGCCGAAGCCGAGAAGACCCGCTGGGCAGTAATTGGGAAACTCAGAAAAAGCAGCAAAGCTCCGAATATCTGCAAACAAGGGGATTCTAGGGGGAATGTGCAACGGCGGTAAACGCTCTGCTCAAAGGGGGGCAACTTCCGTTGACGCCACGGGGGGTTTTTCGTAGCCCAGCAAAGGTTGCCGTCCCAGTGGCACCGTTGAGGAGGTTTTCTGGTCCCTTTGGTCGGGCCCCCAGCTTATGGCTTCGACAGGTTCCACGGCTCCTGAGCCTCAAAAGCCTTCAGAACCCAAGTCCTGGAAAAATCTTCTTTCCGGGACCCGAGGGCGACTGCGCCAGGCGGGAGCTTGGGTTCGGGCTCACAAGTGGCGAGTGCTGGTGCTGGCCATTGTGCTGAGTGTGCCTTTGATCCAAACCTGGGTGCTGGGAGTGTTGCGCTTGCCGCAGCCTCCCCAAGCTTATGTTGACGCCGCTTATCAAGCCCTGGAACAAGGAGACTGGCAAGGGGCCTATCGGGTGCTGGAGCGCACGCCTCGGGTTTACACTTATCCGGGGCCATGGCGTCGGGATTTTCTGCTGATTCAGGCGGCAGTGGCTTACTATCGGGCCGGAGAAACCGAACCGGATCCCAAGCCCGCTTATCGCAAGGCTCTGCGACTGCTGCGTCAGGCCCAAGCAGAGGGGTTTCCGCCCCAATGGCACGATCGGGCTATGAAGTGGCTGGCTGAAACTTACTTCCAACTGGAACAATATGCCCAGGCCCTGGCTACTGTCCAAGCGTTGGTTGGACAAGAGCGAGCTGATCCGGAAGTGTTGTTGTTAGGTGCCGAGGCCGCATTGAGGGTCTATCCGCCCCGGGTGCAAGCCGCCCAAACTCTGCTCCAACAAGCTGCTGCCCAACCCTTGCGGCCCAGCCAACAAGCACGATGGCATCTGTGGCAAGCCGTATGTCTGTTTCACCAGGGGCAACTGGACCAGGTGGAGAAGCACTTGCAGGAAAGTCCCCGCACCGGCTCCTTGGGCGCCCTGGCCGCCCTGGTCCGCGGGCAGAGTTTGTTCAAAAAAGCCCAAGCTCTCCCTCGCCCCGATCCTCAGCGAAAGCTCCTGCTGGAACAAGCCGAGGCGGCGTTCAAGCAAGCCCTGAAGCTGGATCTTTCCGGCCAAAGGGTTGCAGATGTGGCACTGTATGAGCTGGGACGGACTTTGTTGGAACAGGGTCGTACTCGGGAAGCCATTGCCACTTGGTTTCATCTGCGAGAACAGTACTCCGATCAAGTGGTGACCGTGGCCGCGGCTTGGCAATTGGCCCAAGTGTTTCTCCAAAACCACCAACTCCAAGACGCCCTGGATCAGTGGTCCGAAATGGCCCAAGGACACCAGCTTCTCGACCAGCCCAACCCCTACCTGTCCCGATCACAAGCAGTGGATGAATTGGTGTCTGCTTGGAACCAACTGGTGGCAAAAGGCCAGTACACCTGGGCGGTGCGGCTGTTGGAAGTGGGAGAGCCGGTGTTGGGCACGGCGGAGGCCCTGTTGCGTCGTGCCCAGACTTTCCGGCGTTGGGCTCAGGCCCTGTTGAGTCAACATCCTCCCAGTGCGTTACCCACGGCAAAGCCTTCTCCAGCCCAGTTGCGGTTCTATCAGGCCGGGATGGCTTGGGCCCGATTGGCTGCGTTGCAGTACGACCAACCTCAATACCTGGAGTATCTGTGGAACGCCATTGAGGACCTGCTTCGTTGCCGTCGCTACGACTTGGTGTTGCGGCTGCTTCGAGTTTATCGGCATCAGGCCGATCCCAACCCTCGGCCAGTGGACACGGCCGTGGCCGAAGCCACTTGCCACCTGGCCATGGATCAGCCAAACAAAGCCTTGAAAGTGCTGCGACAAGCTTTGCAAGAAGCCGGGGCCCACCCGTTGATCTTCCAAGCCCGGCTCCTGGCCGCCGAGTGCTATGTGCAGCTAGATCGCTGGCAGGAGGCTCAAAAAATGCTCGAAGAAAACCTCTACGGAGGACAGCTCACCCCACGCAGTGTGGAATGGCGTCGTTCGCTGTTTCGGTTGGGTTGGCTGCACTATGTGCAGCAGCAATGGGAAGGGGCCATCTTGCGCCTGGAGGAAGCGGTGGCCCGATACCCCCAAGCCCCAGAAGCCCTTCGGGCCCGGTACCAATTGGCTTTGGCTTATTACCACAACGCGCGTCGGCAACGGGCGGTGATAGATGGGCTTCAGTTGGCCTCGGGTCGAGAAACGGCCACACGCAAGCTCATTTTGCAACTTCGTCGGGCCAGGGATCACTTCACCTTGGTCCTGGATCACCTGCACCAGCATCGCAACCCTTCGCGTCCCGATCCTGAGAATGAGCTGATTTATTTGAACTCCCTGTTTTTGCTGGGGCAGATTCAGCGAGAGTTAGGCCAGACGGAAGAATCCATCGCCACCTATCTGGAGCTGACCCGGGTGTTCGGATCCTGGCCGGCGGTGCTGGAAGCCTATGTGCAGCTTTCGGAGGTGTATGAGCGATCGGGGCGGTTTCGGGAGGCCAAAGCGGCGATTGCCCAAGCCCAACGCGCCCTGAAACAACTGCCCGAAGATGCCCCCCTGCGCCAGCAGACCGGCCGCACGCGGCAGCAATGGGCCGACTACTTACGGTGGCACCTGCAGAACATTCCCTGAAGCCCCGACCCCCTATCCTTCGCCCAATTGGGAGAGAACCCCATGGATCCACAACGCACCTTGGTGGCTTTGGCTCAAAAGAGGTTTCAGGCCCTGGATCATCTCCTGCATTTGGCTCAGGAGCAAAAAAAGCTGGTGGAACAAGGAGAAGTGGAATCGCTGCTGGAGCTGCTCCAGGGACCGAAGCATCGGGCCTTGGTCCACTGGGAGCGCATTGAACGCCAGTGGAAAACTCTGGCCCAAGCCCCCCAGTGGGAAAACCCTGATCTGGAAAATCAATACCGCCACTGGGTGCGGGAAGCCAATGAGCGATTAGGCCAACTGGTTCAACTGGAGCAGCAGTGCCAGCAGCTCATGCAGCAGCGTCGCCAACAAATCCAGCAGTTGCTCCTCCAGGTTCAAGATGCTCAACAAGCTGCCCAAGCCTACACACAAACCCAGCAAGGCCCTGCCCAATTGGACTTGCTCTCCGAGGGCTAAGTGCTTAAGAACCCCCAACTGCTTCCATGTCGGCGTGATCTGCCCCACCTTGGCACGCGCTGCATTTTTCAGCTTGAAGCCTGCCATGAAGGACTTTCACTCCCACAGCCCTGAAACGACTCCGGTTCCGAAGGGTTCGGGACAAGTTGCAGCGGAGCCCTTGGGTTTGGATCCTTCGGGCGGGCCAGAAGACCCGTTTCGTGCCGTCCTGGAAGCTTGGCACGCGGCCACGGCCAAGCTCCAACGCACCCATGAATTGCTTCAGGCCGAAGTGCGGCGCTTGTCTCAAGAGCTGGCCGAGAAGAACCGCCTGCTGCGGCGCAAAACGCGGCTGGAAGACCTGGGCCGGGTGGCTTCCCATGTGGCTCACGAGGTCCGAAACTGCCTCGTGCCCATGACCGTCTATGTGAGCCTGTTGAGGCGTTATGTGTCGGCCCACGGACCGGCCGGGGAAATCCTGGAAAAGATGGCCCAGGCTCTGCGCGACCTGGACGGGATGGTTCAAGACCTGCTCCATTTTGCCGCCGACCGCCAGCCACGACGACAATGGCTTCCGGTGTTTCCCCTGATAGATCAAATCTGCCAACAGTTGCGCCCCCAGTTGGAAGCTCAAGGAATTCGTGTGATTGTAGAGATGCCCTCGGGTTTGGAGCTTTGGGCTGATGGGGAGATGGTGCGTCGGGCGGTCTTGAACCTGGTGCTCAACGCCATGGACGCTATGCCCCAAGGCGGAGAGCTTTGCATCAAGGCGGCCAGGCGTCAGGGGGGCGTGGAGCTGGAAGTGAGCGACACTGGGCCCGGACTCCCACCAGGAGAAGAACAACGCGTGCTGGAACCGTTTTTCACCACCAAGCCCAACGGGACCGGACTGGGATTGGCCATCGTGGCCCACACCGTAGAACAGCACGGAGGGCAGATCCAGGTGGCCAATCGTTCCCAAGGAGGGGCCCTATTCCGACTGTGGTTTCCCGAACCGAAAAAAACTGTTCCCCAGAAAAGTTCCCAAAGTGAACATCAACTCCAATCCCCTGCACAACAGCCATGAGTGCCTCGGTTGCTGAATCGGTCAGAGTTGCCCAAGCTTCCACGGGCCGGGTGCTTGTGGTGGATGATCACGCGGCTGCCAGGGAATCCGTAGCCCTGGCACTCCGCCACGCCGGACACGAAGTGCACACCTGTGCCAGTGGAGCGGAAGCCCTGGCCCGACTACGCGAAGAAAGTTTTGATGTGGTCATCACCGACTTGCAGATGCCCGGAATGGACGGGTTGGAACTGATTCGTACGATTCAACGGGAACGGATTGGCACCCAAGTGGTGATGATCACTGCTCATGCTTCGGTGGCCACGGCGGTGGAGGCCATGCGGCACGGAGCGCTGGACTACATTGAAAAACCCTTTGACGCTGCGCAGTTGGAAGCCCTGGTGCGTCGGGCGGTACAACGGGCCGAACTGCTGGACCGCAAGCCTTTGTGGCAGGGGGGTACTGCTGACACAGAACCTGTAGCCGTGATCGGCTCCAGCCAGACCATGCGCCGCTTGAGGGAAAAAGTGGCTCAAGTGGCTCCCACCCCCGAAACCGTACTCATCACCGGCGAAAGCGGCACGGGAAAGGAACTGGTAGCCCAACTCATCCACCAGTGGAGCCCTCGCCACCGGCGCGTGATGATCAAGGTCAACTGTCCGGCTCTGCCTGCCCAACTGGTGGAAAGCGAGCTGTTTGGGCATGCCAAGGGAGCGTTCACCGGAGCAGACGCCCCACGCAAAGGGAAGTTTGAACTGGCCCATCAAAGCACCATCCTCCTGGACGAAATCACTGAGACGGATTTGGCGGTTCAGGCCAAATTGCTTCGCGTGTTGCAACAGGGTGAAGTACAGCCAGTGGGCTCGGATCGCACGCTGGTGGTGGATGTGCGCGTGTTGGCCACCACGAACCGCAACTTGGAAGAGGAGGTTCAACGGGGGAGGTTCCGGCACGACTTGTTTTATCGGCTCAATGTAGTGCCGGTGCATGTGCCGCCTTTGCGCGAGCGTCGGGAAGACATCCCTGAGTTGGTGGAACACTTTCGCCACCAGGCAGCTCAGCGTTTAGGCCGCTCGCCAGTGGAGTTAGCCCCCTGTGCTGAGCAGTTGCTGGTGGAATATCACTGGCCGGGCAATGTCCGTGAGCTGGAGAACCTGATCAAGCGAGCCACGGTGCTGGACCCGGGACGCCCCTACACGGCCGATGATCTGCGCCCCTGGCTGATTGATCCCCAGGGCCAATTTCACACCGCAGAAGGCAAACACTTGGCCGTGCCGGTGGGAGTGAGTCTTCAAGAGATGGAGCGACGATTGATCGAAGCCACCTTGGCTCACTTCAACGGCCACCGGCGCAAAACGGCCCAAGCCCTCGGCATCGGGCTGCGCACGCTGACCGGGAAGCTCAAGGCCTACGGGCTGACCCGATCGGCCCGACCTGCGGCCTGAGGCTGCACCCTGCGGTCCGATTGGCAAAAGGAGCCCTCCACAATGCTTCAGCAGATTTTCTCGGGCACGACGATTCCAGTGCTGGAGCAGGTGTTGCGTTTTACGGAACACCGGCACCACATTCTGGCCGGAAACATTGCCAACCTGGACACGCCAGGCTATCGGGTGCGCGATCTCTCGGTGCCCAAGTTCCAGGAGCAACTGCGTGCCCAGTTGGAGGCTGCCCGAAGGAGAAAACTGCCCGGGGCCTTGCTCCCCAGTGTGCCACAGATCATCTCACCTCAAGAACCGGCTTTGCCTATGGATTGGGGAGCCGAACATCTCAGCTCCCTGCTCTATCATGACGACAGCAATGTGAGTCTGGAGCGCCAGATCGCCCAAATCGTCAAAAACCAGCTTCAGCACAATTTGGCGCTGTCCATTCTGGTCAATCAGTTTCGGCTGCTTCGGGCAGCCATTGGGGAGTCGGCCGAGGTGTAAGGAGTTGGGCCGGTCAGCTCTTGGGACGCGGACGACGATAAAGCTCCTCGATCACCTCCGCGTAGTGCTGCTGAATGACATTGCGCCGGAGTTTCAAAGTGGGTGTGAGTTCCCCTTTTTGAATGGTAAACGGCTCAGCCAGCAAGGCGAACTGGCCCACCTGCTCATGCGGCGACAAGTGTTCCAGGAGGTGATTGATCCTTTGCCGAAAGAGTTGCTCCACCCGAGCGTCGCGAAGACACTCGGGCCAGGGAGCCTCGATACCTTGTTGCTGAAGCTCCTGCTTGAGCCGCTGGGGTTCCACCACGATCAGGGCCACCAGAAACGGGCGATCGTCCCCAACGATCATGGCCTGTTGGATCAAGGGGTCCTGGGTCAGCAGCCCTTCAATCATCACCGGTGCGATGTTTTTGCCCCCGGAGGTGACGATGATTTCCTTCTTGCGACCGGTGATGAAAAGATAGCCTTCGGAGTCCAGGTAGCCCAAGTCGCCCGTGTGAAGCCATCCTTGGCGGATGACCTCGGCGGTGGCCTCGGGACGATTCCAGTAGCCTTTCATCACCAAGGGGCCACGGATCAAAATCTCTCCATCGTCGGCGATTTTGATCTCGGTGCCCGGGATGGGAGTGCCGGCACTGGGGGCTTTTTCAGGGTCCAAGCACACAGTGGCCACAGGACTGGTTTCCGTCAGCCCGTAGCCCTGGATGAGTGTGATGCCGTGCTTGAGATAGAATCGGGCTACATGCTCCGGCAAGGCAGCTCCACCTGAGCAGCAGGCCCTCAACCGGCCTCCGAACACCTGAGGCAGCACCTCCGGCATGGAACGCACTTCTCGCATCACCCTCTCAAAGAAGTAAGGCACGCCGTTAAGGAGCGTGGGTCGCACTGCTGCCAGGTCCTCAAGCAGCGTGTCGCGGCTCAAGGCCAAGGCCAGTTCCACCTCGGGAGCAGCCAGCCAGGTGTAAAGATCACAAGTGCGAGCAAAGATGTGGCTCAAAGGAAGCCAACACAGCCGCACATCGCCCGGCCGGTGTTCAAACACTTGTATGGTAGCCAATGCATTGCTGGCCAGATTGGCATGAGTGAGCATCACCCCCTTGGGTTCGCCGGTGGTGCCGGAGGTGTAGAGAATCGTAGCCAAGTCCTGGGGCTTGACCTGCTGGACCGCTTGGTCCAGAAACTCCAGAGCTTCTTCATAAGAGAGCCGGGACAGCAGCGGATCCAGGTGAACTACAGGCTCAGGACACGGTTGGTGCGAGGCCACTTGGCACTCAGACGGCAGTTGTTCGGAGGCGAGTTTTTCCCACTGCTGGGGACCGGAGACCACCAGCACTCGGGGCTGGCAGTCCTGGACTTGAGTGGCGATCTGGCTTCCGCCCAGTGTGGCGTGCATCGGCACATGCACTGCACCCAGGCTCAATGTGGCCAGGTCCAGCAGGATCCAATGGGGAGAGTTTTCGGCCACCTGGGCAACGCGATCCTGGGGCTGCACGCCGAAGCGGTCGCGTAGCATCTGGGCCAGCCCCACCACCCGCGAGGCCAACTCTTGCCAGCTCCAGGTGGTCCAGTTGCCTTCTTGGTCGCGGAAGCGCAGAGCAGGGCGTTGGGGATCCCGACGCACCTGTTCGCGCAACAAGGTCACCAGCGTGGTGCGTTGAGGATCGTAGCCGCGGATGGGAGTTGGGTCGTTCATGACCGAACCCTCTGCTTGGAGCATGCCCCTTGAGGTCGGCATTCTCAGATTCGTTGGAACACGGTAGCAATTCCCTGGCCAATGCCGATGCACATGGTGGCCAGTCCCCATTCTACATCGTTGTCCACCATGGCGTGGATCAGCGTGGTGGCGATCCGCACTCCGGAAGCTCCCAGGGGATGGCCGATGGCGATGGCCCCACCACGCACATTGAGTTTTTCTTCGTCCAGGTCCAGCATGCGCATGCAAGCGATGGTTTGAGCAGCGAAGGCTTCGTTGAGTTCAATCAGTCCGATGTCTTTGAGCGAGAGTCCGGCTCGTTTGAGCACCTTCTTGGTAGCCGGCACGGGTCCGGTGCCCATCACCGCAGGCTCCACGCCCACCACCGCCGAAGCCACGATGCGAACCAGAGGCTTGTAGCCCAAGGCTTTGGCTTTTTCCAGGGACATGACCAACATGGCTGCTGCTCCGTCATTCAAGGGGGAGCTATTGCCTGCGGTGACCGTGCCGATTCCTGGCAGAAACGCTGGCTTCAGCGCAGCCAGGGCTTCCATGTTGCAGTCGGGCCGAACCGTCTGGTCCCGAGTGACCAGGATGCGGTTTCCTTCCGGGTCGCGTCCCCAAACGGGAACCAGTTCCTTTTGGAACCACCCTTTTTCGTAAGCCTGAGCTGCCCGATGGTGACTGCGACAAGCGTAGCGGTCTTGTTCTTCTCGGGAAATGCCGTGGCTTTGGGCCAGGAATTCGGCCGTGTAGCCCATATTCAAAGCCCCCTTGCTGGTGCGATGCAGCAGCTTGGGGTTCAAGTCCAGCCCGGCGTCCATAGGAACATGGTGCATGTGTTCCAACCCACCGACGATCTGCACATCCTCAGCTCCGGCGATGATCGAGTGAGCCGCCTGGTTGAGTGCCTGAAGACTAGAACCGCACAGGCGATTGACCGTGGTGCCGCCCACTTTCAGAGGCAATCCGGCCATGAGGGCGACATTTCGGGCCACATTGAATCCTTGTTCGCCCTGTTGTTGGACATTGCCGAAGACGACATCTTCAATTTCTTCAGGATCAATTTGAGTGCGCTTCAGCAGGGCGCGAACCACTTCCACGGCCAAGTCGTCGGAGCGGACATCGCGGTAGAAGCCTTTGTCCTTGTGGGCTCGTCCGATAGGGGTTCGCACACAATCCACCACAACGGGAGTTTTCATGGCAGTGGGACTCCGTGGCAGCAGGGGTTAGTCCAGGATGTTGTAGAACCGTTGGCCGCTTTTGGCCCAACGCTCCAGCACTGGGGTGATCTGGAACCTCGGGCCCAAGTCCACCAAAGGCTCCAAGTAGCTCATGATCCGCTGAGGCCCTTCCGTGTCGGCCCAAAACAGCAACCCCCCCCGAAACGGCGGAAAACCGATCCCGTAGATCACTCCCAAATCCACATCCCGAGGGTCGCGCACCAGCTCGTCTTCCAAAATTCGGGTGGCTTCTAGCAGCATGGGCAGGAAGAGCCGATGGGTGATTTGTTCTCGGGAAAGTTCGGCTTTTTGGGTCACATGGCGTTGGAGGAGTTGTTCTATTTCAGGATCAGGTTCCGGTTTGCCCTTGGGGTTGTCGTAGCGGAAGAACCCTCGTCCGCTTTTCTGGCCGAACCACTTCCGCTTGAACAAATCCACCAGAATGGGCGAGGATTCGTACCGATCGCCGAAAGCGTTCTGCATCACCGAACCGGCATAAAAGGCCGTGTCGATGCCGACCATGTCATAAAGGGCAATCGGGCCCATGGGCATCCCAAACCCCGTGGCGGCTTTTTCTATCTCCTGGATGGACACGCCTTGCTGAAGCAGTTGCAAGGCTTCGTTCATGTAGGGGAACAGCACCCGATTGACCAGGAATCCGGGTCCGTCGCGTAGCACGATGGGCGACTTGCCCAGCCGTTTGGCAAACGCCACGGCCGTGGCCACTGTTTCGTCGCTGGTTCGGTCGCCACGAATCACTTCCACCAGGGGCATGCGCCGCACGGGGTTGAAGAAGTGAATCCCACAGAACCGCTCCGGGGACTTGAGGGCTTGAGCCAATCGGTTAATCGGAATGGTGGAGGTGTTGGTGGCGAGGAAGGTATCCGGGCCGGTGAGTTCTTCAACTTGGGCCAGCAACTTGGCTTTAACCTCCGGGTCTTCCACCACGGCTTCCAGCACCAAGTCGCAGCCGGCCACTTCTTGGTTGAGCTGAGTGGCCTGAAGCTGGGGAGCCAGTTCCAACAGGCGTTGGGTGCTGGGGCCTCGCAGTTGGCGGTCATAGGACGCTTCTTCCAGAGCCTTGCGCACTCCTTGGCGGAGGGCTTCCTCTTGGGTGTCGGTGATCACCACCGGCACCCCGCGTTTGATGGCCGCGGCGGCAATCCCCGAGCCCATGATCCCGGCTCCGAAAATCCCCAAGGACCCAATCGTTCGGGGCTTGATCTGAGGGTCGTCCACGCCGGGGTCTTTTTTGTTCCGGTCGGAGAGGAAAAACACATTGATCAGCGCCCGATTGATCGGCGTGCCAAAGAGCTTGGAAAACCGCTCAGCTTCCAGGCGGCAGGCTTGTTCTACATCCAGTGAGGCGGCTTCAATCATGGTCTCCAGAGCAGCCACCGGGGCCGGATAGTGCCCTTTGGTTTGTTGCTGAATGTAAGCATTGCCCGTGGCAGCCAGAAAAGCCAATTCGGTTTCGGTGATGTCCAGAGGCCGTTGCCATTTTTGGCGGTCTTGGAGATAAAACTGATGCTCGGCTTCCGCGTCAATGAGGCTCAGGGCGGCTTCCAGTAGCCGATCTGGGGGCACGAGGTCCTGGGCCAGACCCATTTTGTATGCCTCTTGGGCCGAGATGGAGTCCCCGCCGCAGATCATCTCCACCGCATTGGACAATCCGATCATGCGTGGCAATCGGGCCGTACCACCCCAGCCGGGAAAAAGCCCCAGCTTTACTTCGGGAAAACCGATTTGGGTTTTGGGGCCATCGGCCATAACGCGCCGATCACACCAGCAGACCAGTTCGGCCCCACCGCCCACGCACACCCCAGCAATCGCCGCCACGGTAACAAATGGCGTTTTGCTCAATCGGGCAAAAAGCTCCTGCCCCCGACGGCACATCTGTTGGACCCACTGGGGGTCAGGACTTTCTGCAGCGGCGAATTCGCGCAAATCGGCTCCTGCGATAAAAATCCCGGGCTTGCCCGAAGTGATCACCAGTCCCCGAAGCCCCTGGCGATCGGCCAGTTGATCCAAAATCTGCTCCAGTTGGTCCAGCACTCCTTGGGAAAGCACATTGGCTCCGCGTCGGGGGTCGTTGAAGACGATCTGGGCCACATCCGAGCGTGGGAACTGGAGACTGAGAGCCGCCGAACTCATGACTGGCTTTTCCTTCACTGGATGGCGAAAACGGATTGCATCCGGCAACCGAGCTTGAGAAGCGGGGGGCATTATACCCCATCAGCCCCCGGTTGCGTAGCAGGGGACAAGCCAGTTTTGCTAGAAATCCGTTCCTCAGGCAGGGGGTTCTTGGGGTTCAGGGCGAGCGTGGATGAGGGCATTGCGCCACTGGGCGCTGGGTGCTGCCCGAATCAGCTCCCGAAATGCCACTTCTCCAATCTGAGAAGCCAAAAAGCTCAAGTCCTCCGCCACCCATCGTCCCACATCACTCTCGGCCTTCAGCACCTCGATGATCTGCACCAATTCAATAAGCTGCGCAGGATCCACCTGCCACAGACAATCCAGCCGGCGAGTGAGAAACTGAGCCAGAGCTTGCAATTGCTCGTCTTTTTCGCCTCGTGGAAGCAAGGGGTGCTGCTGTTCGGGGTGGGCCAGGAGGGCCAACCGGCGCAGCAGCACCTGAGCCAAGGCTGGGTTGCTTTGCTGGGCCAGGCGCATGGCCACACAGTAGTGCAATCCCGCCTCCACCCGATCTCCCAATAACTCACACAGCAGCCCATACAACCGCAACAAGTCCACATATATGCTCCCCGTGGCCATACGCCGGGCCAAGGCCAGCATTTGCTGGACCAAGCGATGGGCGGCCACGAAGTCTCCCTGAAGCAGCGCCCCTTTCAGTCCACTGAGGTGCTGTTCCAGGCTATGGCGAAGCGACTCGCGGTAGCGGTGGGTGCCAGACATGCAGGTGTTCCAGCAGTGGGACAGCGCAATGGACCACAAGAACCTCCTTGCCAAGAACGCCACAGCCTGCCTCCATTGGACCTTGGCTCTGCCAGCCACCTTTGGCTCTGTTGGCCCAGGCCCAATGGATGTGCCCCACTACCTGCCGGAACACCTGACGAACACAGCACTGGGCAGCGCTGCGCTGGGTTGCCCGGAAGGCAGTCCGCAGTTGATCCGAAAGGTCGCCGAGGAGAAGCTGCCCACTACCGGGAGCAGCTTTCCTCTTGACCTTTCTGCCACCCTAATTCCCACTCCCTCTAAAATCAACCGACCCAACCAGGCCAAGCCTTTGGAGTCGGTTTTTTTCTGGACCAAACCAGAGTTTTGAGAGTGTGCTTCGGCAAGTTCCATTGCAACCTACATCCTCAGGTCCCCTGCGTCCAGCAAAAAACAGATTAAGCGCGAAAGAAGCTTTCCTTTTGCCCGAATTTGTGCGGAAAAAGTTGTCTCGGGAAAACAAGCAGATTGGGCAAATTCGCCCTCCGACTACCACTTCCAACTGGTGGCGGAGAAAGAGGCCCTCCTGGGAGCTTAGGCCGGAGTTTCCAACACCGGCAGCAGAGGGGGTTGGGGAGTGCGAACCGGCCCCCGACGCATCCCACGCAAAGCTTCCACATACTCCATAAACTGTTCGGCCGTTTCAAAGTAGCGATCGTAGGTGGCCGAATCCTCGTATTCACAGTTGTCTGTTGAATAGTCCCGGCATATCTGCGGACGCTGCGGATAGATCCCACAGCGGTTGTCTTGGGTCAAGTGCTTACATTGCCGATGAACCACCAAGTACCAGTTGTCTTCTTCGGTAAAAATGCTCACATCCTCGTGCAGCAGATACCAACGGATGTGGTCAATTTCCTTGGGGGAGTTGGGCGGGTCGATGGGCAAAGCAAAATAGCGACAACACTTAGCCGTGCAGAACTCACACAGCGACCGGCCTGGGGGAACCTGATCCCGAGGAATCGGCTTGCCGTTTTTCATCGCCGCAGGCTCCGTCCAAGGGGATCAGTCTTTACGCCGCTTCTTGCGGTCCTGAGGACCAGCAGGCAACTGCTTGGGCAAGGTCACATCCACTCTTTGGGCAAAGATCAACCGTTGATTAAACTGCGGAAACTCCCCTTCCACCACAACACTGGCCCCAGGACGCACCAGCCGCAGCCAAACATGCCCCCGAACCGCCACATGCACCTGAGCTTGAGGGTCCAGCGGAGCTGTGATCCGCTGGATTTTGCGGCCCACGGGAATCATCACCAGCATTTCGCCGTCTTTGCTCACTCGGACCAGTCGTCCAGCCATGAAACACCGCCCGGGCTTGTCTTCTTGGGGTTCCTGCTCCACCTCCATCCCTACGCGATTCAGATCATCAACGGTGAAGATTTCCACTTTTTTCACTGGGGCGACCACTTTTCCTTGTTGATCCACTTGGGCGGCGAAGCGTATGGTTTGTCCGGAGCGGAGCATTTTCACCGGCACAGGGCCGACCACTTGCACTCGGGTGCGTTGGGAAATACGGACTAGATATGGCTGGTTGTTTTCGCCCAGCATTTGCAACACTGCCCCGCGAATCCCTCGCAAAGTGCCCTGCACGCGCACGCGCGTCATCTGCGGACGGCGTGGTTGAGCTTGGGCCCCCTGCTCCCCGGTTGCCAACCACACCAACGCCACGCCAGCACACACTTTCACGATCCTTTTCACTTTCGGCCCTCCTCTGTGGTCCGAAAAAACGCTCATTTTCATTTGACTCCAACCCCGGGCACTTTGCAACGCGGGACTTTCGTTTCCCAGGGGACTTGTCCCCCCTGGGAACAAAATTGATGATGACAGGTGCAACCGCGCTCCCATGCCGCTTGTTTCTGCTACAAGGAAAGCTACGACCCATGACCCAACACCGATACGAGTCCCCGCTGGTGAGCCGATACGCTTCGGATCAGATGGCTCGGTTGTGGAGTGCTCATCATCGGGCGGTGCTGTGGCGTCGGCTGTGGGTGGCACTGGCCGAAGCCCAGGCCGAACTGGGCCTGCCCATCTCCCAAGAGCAACTGCAGGAACTGCGAGAGCATGTGGAAGATGTGGACCTGCAGCGAGTGGCCCAGTACGAACGCCGCTTCCGCCACGATGTGATGGCTCATGTCCATGCCTATGCTGACCAGTGCCCCAAAGCCCGAGGGATCATCCACCTGGGGGCCACCAGTTGCTATGTGACCGACAACGCCGACTTACTGGTGATTCGGGAAGCGTTGCAGTTGGTTCGGCGTCGTCTGGTTGGGGTGTTGGCCGCTTTGGCCCAACAAGCCCAACGCTACCGCGACTTACCCTGCCTGGCCTACACCCATTTTCAAACTGCCCAACCCACCACAGTGGGCAAGCGGCTCTGTCTTTGGGCCTACGATCTGCTGCTGGACTTTGAGGAATTGGAGCATCGTCTGAAAAATCTGCGTCTGCGGGGGGTCAAGGGCACCACCGGCACTCAGGCCAGTTTTCTTCAGCTTTTTGACGGCGATCATCAAAAGGTGTTGGAGTTGGAACGACGCGTGGCCGCCAAACTGGGATTTGAACACACCTATCCCATCACCGGACAGACCTATCCCCGCAAAGTGGACATGCAAGTGCTGGACCTGCTGGCCCAAATCGCTGCCAGCGCCCACAAGGCTGCCACTGATCTCCGCCTGCTCCAACATCACCACGAGTTGGAAGAACCCTTTGAACGCGAACAAATCGGCTCCTCGGCCATGGCCTACAAACGCAACCCCATGCGTGCCGAACGCATCTGTGCCCTGGCCCGAGTGGTCCTCAGTCTCCAAAGCTCCCCGGCCATGACCCACAGTGTTCAATGGCTGGAGCGCACTTTGGACGACAGTGCCAATCGTCGGGTGGTGTTGCCCGAGGCATTTCTGGCAACCGATGGATTGCTGATATTGTATCGCAATGTGGTCTCGGGACTGGTGGTTTACCCCCAGGTGATCCGCCGCCGTTTGGAGCAGGAGTTGCCGTTTTTGGCCACCGAGCGGATCTTGATGGAAGCGGTACGCCGAGGCGGAGATCGCCAGCGACTGCATGAACGCATTCGCCAGCACAGCCAGGCAGCCGCCCAAGCCATCAAAGAACACGGTCAGCCTAACGACTTGATCCAAAGGCTTCAGGCCGATCCGGAGTTTGCCCAAGTGCCCTGGGAACAAGTGCTGGACGCGGAAAGCTACATAGGCCGGGCTCCCCAGCAGGTGGACGAATTTCTTCAGCAGCACTTGCAACCCCTGTTGGACCGTTTCCCGCAAGCCCAGCAAGAAGATGCCCAAGTGGAGGTTTGAACCGGTTTCCTCTAGCTTGCATGGCAGAAGATGAACGCCTCTGAAGATCAGGCCCCAGGTTGGCGTTTGGTTGCCCAAGCAATAGAGCTGGCCACCCGAGCTCACCGCCATCAGGTGCGCAAGGACGGTTGCACGCCCTATGTGGGCCATGTGCTTCGTGTGGGTTGGTGCCTGGAGCACTTGTTTGGCGTGCGCGATCCGGAAGTGTTGGCCGCCGGGGTGCTGCACGATGTGATTGAAGACACTACGGTGGACTACGACGATTTGATCCAACAGTTCGGACCCCGTGTGGCTCAACTGGTGGCTGCTTTGACCAAAGACAAACGCTTGCCGGAAGCAGAACGAGAAGCCCAATACCACCGCCAACTTGCCCAGGCCCCCGCCGAGGCGTGGCTGATTAAACTGGCCGATTTGCACGAAAACCTTTCCGATCTGGGTTCTCTCCCTGTGCAGGAACGGAGGCGCATTGCCCACAACCTGCAACGAACTTTTCATGCCCTACAATCTGTGGCCCAACAGCGCTGGCCTCAAGCTTGCCGACATGTGGCCCAGATGCTCCACCAAGCCTTGGCCGGAACAAAGCAAACAGCAGAAGACGAGTTTTAGAACCTATTCCGAAAGATCCTCCAGACGCTTACGATTGTCGGCGGTTTTCGATTTTTCGGATAGGCTCTTAGTCGCTCTGCCGGGCAAGCCCCGAGCCTCGGTTCGGGCAGTGGAGCCGGAGGAGCTGGCGCCGACTTGCATTCACGCGCTGAAACAAGAATCGGTGTTATTTCCTCGCGCCGCAAGCCACAAGTTGCCAGCCGCAAACCCAGCGCCGCCGGTTGCAAGAAGTTTGCATCTTGACGGCCATCGGAGTGGGGCGAACCGATCCCAAGGTGGTTTCTCCTCCGGC